>DAIPJA010000232.1:0-2725 GCA_036770525.1 Gudongella sp.
ATCAGGATCAATGGATAAAGGCTCAAGCTATGGGTGTTGCCAACTATGGGCAGATGACTGCCGGGGGTTGGATGTATATCGGCCCTCAGGGAATAGTGCACGGAACATACAACTCAATCCTGAACGCTGGAAGAATGAAGCTCGGGATAGAGGAAGATGGTGATCTTAGAGGTCATATCTTCGTAAGCTCCGGGCTAGGCGGCATGAGCGGAGCACAGGGAAAAGCAACAAAAATAGCAAACGGAGTTGGGATAATTGCAGAGGTCGATTACTCCAGAATCAGAACCAGACTTGATCAGGGGTGGATAGACGAGTCTTATGATAGATTAGACCAACTTTTTGAGAGAGCTCATAGTGCAGCTAAATCAGGAGAAGCTCTTGCTTTGGCTTATCATGGTAATATAGTAGATTTGTTGGAGTATGCAGTCAATGAAAATATTCATATCGAGCTGCTATCAGATCAAACCTCATGCCATGCTCCATATGATGGTGGCTACTGTCCTCAAGGGATGAGCTTTGAGGAGAGAACCAGGATGCTGTCAGAGAATAAGAATGCTTTTGTTGCTCTGGTCAACAAATCCTTGATCAAGCATTATCACCTGATCAAAGAACTTGTCCATAGAGGGACATATTTCTTTGACTACGGAAACTCCTTCATGAAAGCTGTATTTGATGCTGGGGCAAAGGATATTTCGCGGAATGGTGTGGATGAAACAGAAGGCTTCATATTCCCTTCCTATGTTGAGGATATAATGGGACCAATGCTTTTTGATTACGGTTACGGACCTTTCAGATGGGTATGCTTAAGCGGCAAGGAGGAGGATCTGGACAAAACAGACAATGCGGCAATGGAGTGTATTGACCCGGCCAGAAGAGGTCAGGACAGGGATAACTATATATGGATAAGAGATGCGAAGAAGAACAATTTGGTAGTCGGAACAAAAGCAAGGATACTCTATCAGGATGCCCAGGGAAGACTTAAGATTGCCCTTAAGTTCAATGATATGGTAAGAAATGGGGAAATTGGTCCTGTAATGCTTGGTCGAGACCATCATGATACAGGAGGAACTGATTCTCCTTTCAGAGAAACATCGAATATCAAAGATGGAAGCAATGTAATGGCAGATATGGCAACTCAGTGCTTTGCAGGAAATGCTGCAAGAGGCATGAGTTTAATAGCACTCCACAACGGAGGTGGAGTAGGAATCGGAAAGTCCATAAATGGCGGATTTGGAATGGTGCTTGATGGAAGTGAAAGAGTAGACGAGATATTAAAAACTGCTATGCCTTGGGATGTTATGGTAGGAGTCGCAAGGAGAGCATGGGCTACAAATGAAAACTCCATAGAAACGGTCCTGGAATACAATAAACAGTTTAAGGGAGAAGACCATCTGACTATACCATTTGTGCCTGACCAGGAATTGATTGAAAGGACGCTTAAGGGGAAAATCTAATTGGATTCGATGGAGGTGTGCGATGGATGCTGACTTGATAATTAAGAATATTGGAACCGTGGCTACCTTGAAAGGCCCTCAAAGAGCCAGGGGAGGAAGTGCCCAGGGAGAGATAGGCGTCATTAAGGATGCGATTGTTGCTGTGAAGGGTGATAGAATAATCTATGTTGGGACAGGCAGTCTTCCGGAGGAGGTAACAGCAAATGATAAAACTCTTATCATAGATGCCAATGGCAAACTTGTGACTCCAGGACTTGTTGACTCACACACACATCTTGTCCATGGGGGCTCAAGAGAAAATGAGCTATCAATGAAGCTTAAGGGTGCAAAGTATATGGAAATACTAAGTGCTGGAGGAGGAATCCACAGTACAATGAGAGCTACGAGATCAATGTCAGCGGACGAGTTATATTTACAGGCCAGAAAGAGTCTTGACAGGATGCTTTCATTTGGAGTAACGACTGTTGAAGGTAAATCAGGCTATGGTATCGAGGACATTGAGACTGAACTTAAGCAGCTGGAGGTAGCCAAAAGGCTTAATAGTGAACATCCTGTAGATGTAGTTTCAACCTTCATGGGAGCACATGCCATCCCGTTGATATTCAAGGATGATCCGGAGGGATTCGTTCATAAGATAATTAAAGAGATGATACCAACAGTTGCCAAGGAAAAGCTTGCGAAATTTTGCGATGTATTTTGCGAACATGGTGTGTTTACAATCGACCAATCGAGACGGATACTGATTGAAGGCAGACAATGGGGACTAAAACCTAAAATACATGCAGACGAGATTGAATCCATAGGCGGTGCTGAGCTTGCAGCTGAACTGGGGTGCGTTTCTGCTGACCACCTTGTGGGAGCAAGTGATGAAGGGATCTTGAAAATGGCTGAATCCGGGGTTGTAGCCAATCTCCTGCCGGGTACAAGCTTTAATCTTCAGACGGGCAAGCATGCCAGAGCCCGATTCATGATAGAAAGAGGCTTACCGGTAGCCATATCAACTGACTACAATCCTGGAAGTTGCCCTACTGAGAATATTCAGCTTGTCATGAGCTTTGCTTCCTTGATACTAAGAATGACACCTGAGGAGGTACTGACAGCAGTGACCATTAATGGAGCCGCCGCCTTGGGACTTGAGGAAGAAATAGGCAGCATTGAGGTTGGCAAGAAAGCTGATTTGGTGATATTTGATTCAACTAATCTTGAATACGTCATCTATCATTTTGGAATAAATCATACTGATATCGTCATAAAAGATGGACAGATAGCTT
>DAIPJA010000233.1:0-2716 GCA_036770525.1 Gudongella sp.
CAGCGGGTGGAGAAATCGCTGTCGCCGGCCGGCAGCGTCCACAGGCAGTGCAGGCGATCGGGCAGGATATTGACACCGCCAGAAAGGTGATAGTGGGGATAGGCATAACCAACGGAATTCCGGAATCAATAATAGCGATAATAATAGTGACAAGTGTAGTAACTGCACTTAAGAAAAGAAAAAAATGAAAAAGGTGAAAATATGCTGCTGGTAATCGATGTTGGAAACACTAATATAGTCTTTGGTGCATACGAAGGTAAAAAACTGGTATATGACTGGCGTATTGCAACAGACAAGGAAAAAACCTCCGACGAATACGGTATACTGTTCGATCAGATGTTCAAATACAATGGGATCGACAGGTCACAGGTAAAAGACATAATAATCTCATCGGTAGTGCCGACCCTTATGCACACTCTTCCTGCAATGAGTCAAAGGTACTTCAATATTGACCCTATAGTGATCGGGCCTGGAGTTAAGACGGGAATGAACATTAAATATGACAATCCCCGCGAGGTAGGAGCAGACAGGATCGTAAATGCCGTTGCAGCATATGAAAAATACGGAGGACCTGTCATAATCGTGGACTTCGGTACTGCCAACACCTTTTGCTTTGTGAACAAGGAGGGCGAATACCTTGGAGGTGTAATTACCCCGGGTATAAGGATATCTGCAGATGCCCTGTTCATGAGAACAGCAAAGCTCCCAAAGGTCGAAATATTAAAGCCTGAAAAGGTTATTGCAAGAAACACTATAACAAGTATCCAGTCAGGTATTGTTTATGGCTACATTGGCATGGTGGACTCGATCATAGAGAGAATGATCGCAGAAATGGGTCTTACAAAGGCAGAGGTAACAGTAGTTGCAACAGGAGGCTTTTCAACGCTGATCGCCAGTGAAAGCAAGTATATCCAGCATAACGACAAGTTCCTTACGCTGGAGGGCTTGAGGATAATTTACGAGAGAAACCAGTAAGTAGCCAGCCTACTTACTTTTCTTTATGTGGGGTGCATTATGAGAATAGGAAACATTGAACTTAATAATAATCTTGCATTGGCTCCAATGGCAGGAGTAACTGACTTTGCCTTCAGGTCCCTATGCAAGGAGATGGGAGCAGGGCTGGTGGTAACTGAGATGGTAAGTGCTAAAGGCCTTTACTATAACGACGAAAAGACCTCAGACCTGACCCACAGCCATGAGGATGAACGCCCGGTAGCCCTTCAGATATTCGGCTCCGACCCCGATATTATGGCACACATAGCCAGGGAAAATCTGAATGACAGAGATGATATAGATATAATAGATATAAATATGGGGTGCCCTGCTCCCAAAATAGTCAAGAACGGCGACGGCAGTGCCCTTATGAAGGACCTTAATCTAGCCGGCTCAGTTATAGATTCAGTGGTAAAGGCCTCAAAGAAGCCTGTGACTGTCAAGTTCAGGATGGGCTGGGACCACGGAAGCCTTAACGGGGAGGAGCTTGCGAGAATCGCTGAGGCAAATGGTGCGGCGGCACTTACAATACATGCCAGGACAAGGGATATGTTTTATGCAGGTGAGGCTGACTGGAGCTATATCGCCAGGGTTAAAAATGCTGTATCCATACCGGTTATCGGGAATGGAGATGTTTTTACCCCTGAGGAGGCCCTCGCCATGATCGACAGAACAGGCTGCGACGGAGTGGCGATCGGAAGGGGAGCAATGGGCAACCCCTGGATATTCAGGGAAACCATTGACCTGTTAAACGGGAAAACTCCAAAGAAGCCCACCCTCGATGAAATACTCCAGGTCTGTATAAGACACCTTGAGATGGAGATAAGCCTCAAGGGTCCGCGGGTAGGGGTCAGGGAAATGAGAAAGCAGCTTGCCTGGTATCTTAAGGGTCTAAGAAATTCCAACGAGGTAAAGAACAGGATCAACACCATGACAAACCCCGAGGAGATCATATTGGAACTGGAGAAATATTTTGCAGTCCTTAAGGAACACATGGTGTTCGATAACTAGGATAATCCTTGACATTAGTGCTCAGCTTGATTATAATATGGAACATACAATCGGGAAATATCCTGAAAAAACTTTTAGAAATGGCTTGAAATACAGAAATACTCGGTGTCATAAAAATTTGACGCCATTAAAGGAGAGAGTTTGATGACTGAAAAAGACGTATTTTTAACCCCGGAGGGGCTGGCAAAGCTTGAATTGGAACTTGAGGAAGCTAAGCTGGTAAAACGAAAGGAAGTCGCTGAAAGAATAAAGCAGGCACTTGATTTTGGTGATATCAGCGAGAACTCCGAGTACGACCAGGCTAAGAACGAGCAAGGGAAGCTTGAAGAAAGAATCGCCAAGCTCGAGGCTATCCTTAGAAATGCCAAGCTCATCGACGAGGACGAAATCACAACAGAGGTCGTCAGCGTGGGTTCTAAGGTCACAGTTCTCGACCTGGAATACGATGAAGAATCAGAATACACAATTGTTGGATCAGCTGAAGCCAATCCTTACGAAGGAAAGATATCCAACGAATCACCGGTTGGAAAAGCCCTGTTGGGCAGCAAGGCCGGAACGGTTGTAGACGTGAACGTACCTGACGGAGTAATTAAATACAAGGTTCAAAGGATCGCAAGATAAGGATTGGAGGTCAGACTATGCAGAACAACGAGCAAAGCTTGAATGAAATGCTACAAATCAGAAGGGACAAGTTTTCCAAGCTTATTGAAAA
>DAIPJA010000031.1:0-14773 GCA_036770525.1 Gudongella sp.
AGCCTTAATGAAATTGTAATAACCCTGACAGAAACTATGGATAAATTTTGGACTCAAGAGGTGGAGCAGAAAAGGGAAGCTTTAGGACTTACAAGGCATCAAGTGATCACACTAGCTTCGCTTATTGAGAGGGAAGCGTATAACGACTCGGAAAGAAGAACCATAAGTGGTGTGATCTACAACAGATTAAAGCAAGGAATGCCATTGCAAATAGATGCAACTGTAATATACGGGATAGGTGAAGGTAAAGAGCACATGACAAGGGTTCTTTATTCCGATCTGGAAAAGGAGAATCCATTCAACACATATAGGAATAATGGTCTTCCTCCCGGACCTATAGCCTCCCCTGGCAGGAACTCATTACTTGCAGCTATTGATCCTGAGGAACATGAGTACCTATATTATGTTATGAGTGAGAGCGGCCACGTATTTGCAGAGACATACAATGAGCATCTTAGAAACGTAGAAAAGTACAGAGCTATCCAGCAATAACAAAACCCCTGCGAGGTTTCGCAGGGGTTTTGTTATTGCTGAAAATGTACTATGAAGTAATATTCTTGTTTCCTGTCCAGTCATTATTAGATTTCCTAATAGGATAAATGAAGCCATATTATGTTTTTATATCTATTACTATATGATTTTTCAGATGATATTATAACATAGTAAAATAACCTAAGGAGATGAATTTTTATGAGCAAAAAATCATTAAAATTATTACTTATTTCAGTTATAGTGATGTTAACACTGGCAGCATGCACAAATGCACCTGTTGAAGCGCCGGTTGAACAGCCGGTAGAAGCTCCAGCTGAGCAACCTGAAGAGGTAACTCTTGAAGAAAAGGTTGTAATCTATTCGACTCATGGTGAAGATATGATTGAAATGGTTGCAGAAGCTTTCCAGGAAAAAACCGGCGTTCAAGTTGAGTACATCAACCTTAAGGGAGAATTAGCTGAGAGAATTGAAGCCGAGAAGAGCAATCCTCAAGCGGATGTTATGTATGGAGGTGCATCGAACCTATTTATGGATCTTAAGCAGAAGGACGTTTTTGAATCATTTGAACCTGAGTGGGCAGAACAGCTTGATCCGATGTTTAAGGATGCTGAAAACTATTGGTTTGGAACTATTCAGACTCCTGTAGCACTATTTTACAACACAGAAATGCTTAAAGAAGAAGATTTGCCAAAAGACTGGTATGATCTTGCTGATTCAAAGTATGAGGGTCAACTGATTTTTAGGAATGCATTATCATCATCAGCACGAGTTATGTACTCAGCCCTTCTTCAGCAGTTTGAGATGAATTCAAGCATAGATGAAGGCTGGATATTCATGAAGGCTCTTGACAAGAATACGAAGCAGTACTTTGACAGCGGTTCATTGATGATGCAATCAATAGGCAGAAAGGAAGCGAGTATAAGTTTTTCTACCCTTAATGACATAATCGACAATAAGATAAACAACAATTTGCCAATAGAAATAATTCAACTTCAAAGCGGATTTCCTGTAATAACTGATGGAATCGCTGTGATCAAGAATTCACCTCACCCTGAAGCAGCAAAGGCTTTCGTTGAATTTGCAGGTAGTGTGGAGGTTCAGAGTATGCTGGCTAATGAATTTAATCGTATGCCTACTCATAAAGGCGCTCTTGAAACATCACCTGATTGGATGGAAGAGATCACCTTCAATGTTATGGATGTAGATTGGGTTGACTTATCATCCAAGCAATCTGAATGGATGCAAAAATGGGATACAGAAATAAAGGATACTGGGAAAGACGTGAAATAAATGAAGAGCCTCATCAAGTTTTCACTTCTAGCTGTTCTAGGGATACTAGTCCTATATCCAACTGTTAGAACGATTCTGGTCAGCATTCAAGCTGACCAGGGCTTTTCTTTGGAGAATTATAGATATATCTTTGGGACAGCAGGCTCAATGACAGCTATCAAAAACACATTGATAATGGGAGCTTCGACAGTTTTGATTTGTGGTTTTATAGGTACATTCCTAGCATTTTTTGTACACTATTTTGATTTCCCTATGTCTAAATTTCTTGATAAGGTTCTACTTTTACCGTTGGTAGTGCCAGGGCTGATCATCGTCTTTGCATTTGTTCAGCTATATGGTGAGAGTGGAATGGTCACAAAATCAATTCAGAGTATTTTGGATTTGGATTCTATACCATATACGTTTATGGGTCTACCCGAAATATTGATGGTCCACGCTTATACACAATATATTTATTTCTATATGAATGTATCAGTAGCTGTAAAGGAAATGGACAGGTCCGTAGTTGCGGCTGCAGTTAATCTGGGAGCATCTCCTCTTAGAGTATTTTTAACTGTCATAGTCCCATACATAGGCCCGGCATTGATAAGTTCAGGAATTCTGACTTTAATGACCGGAATTGGTTCATTTTCGGCACCAAATATCATAGGTGGAGGATTTAAAGTACTTACCACCCAAATACTTTTATCTAAGGCAAATTTATATTTAGATCTTGCAGCGGCTCAGGTAGTAGTTCTATCGATTTTCGCAATGAGTTACATGTTTATATCAAGATATTATGAAAAAAAAGTTTCTTTTCAGTTTGGAACAAAGGAATATTTGATCCAACCTGTAGAAATCAAAAGTAAGTCAGCACGAGTGTTGGTTACAATAATAGCTATTGGAATAGTCGTAATGATATTTCTCCCGATTATAACCATAATCATATTGTCCTTTGTGAAACCTGGGACCTGGATGGTAGACATCTTCCCTAGTAAATTCAGTTTGGAAAACTACATCAGGATTTTCACGCGAAGCAGGAGTCTTGCACCATTTCTCAATAGCTTGAAGATGGCTTTAATTGCTGCAACAGCAGCTGTATTTTTAGCTGTTCCTGCTGCATATACTGTTACTAAAACTGAAACAAGGCTCAAATCTTTGTTGGAGTTTTTGCTGATGTTGCCATTTGCGCTTCCAGCAAGTGCTATAGCAATAAATATGATAAACGGATTCAGCTCAATATTACTGGGGAAATGGATATTTCTACCTTTGGCTTATTTTATCAGTATGTTTCCGATGGCTGTGCGATCAATAACAATATCTTATCAAAGACTGAAGGATCAATATATAGAAGCGTCCACAAATCTTGGAGCATCCAATATTACGACATTAACAAGAGTGATTTTACCTCTTATATTACCAGGTATTTGGTCAGGATTTTTATTAGTATTTATAAGAAGTCTTGGTGAATATACGATTTCAGCATTTTTATATACTGCTGCAAACAGGCCAATATCAATTGCAATGGTAAATAGTATGTTTGAATTTGAAATTGGATTGGCGATGGCTTATGGCTCCTTGGTTCTTATAATGACGGTAGTCGGCTCTACTGTGCTTAAGAGGCTTCAGGTATACGTAGAATAGAAGAGGTGAACTATGAGAATAGAATTTCATACAGACTCAGTAAAGAGAAATAACGAAGATATTTATGGCCTTACCAATAGGAGTGCTTTTGTCATCGACGGCGCATCAGCTTTGACTGGCAGAAGTTTCACACCTGGGGGCAATGATGTTAGCTGGATGGTCAGTTGGTGGAAGAATTTCTTGAATGAGAACATAGATGACACTACGATATCTATTCAATCGATTCTTAAGCTTGGAGTAAGAGAATTCAATTCAGATTATGGGAAATTTGTTGATATCAATACATTGCTTCCACACGAACAGCTGTCGGCAGGAATAGCTATAATTAGAAAGAATGGAGATGTACTGGAGTCATTCGTACTTGGAGATGTGGAGATTTCAGTGGAAGATAAGTACAGTAAGTGTATTATAATTACAGATTCAAAGCTAAAAGGTTTTGATTCAGAGGTAATTGAGCTGATGAAAACTAACCATGAACGAGAAAATCAACTGGTGTTCAAGGGCTTTACTCAGGAAGAACTGGATATCCTGATAAGTAATAGGCAGAAAATGAATACTATAGATGGCTATTTTATACTTGGACATAGTGAGGAAGCTATAGATCATGGAATATATGCGGAGTTCAATATTAAGGATATAGCCAGATGTCTTTTGTCGACAGACGGCATAGTACCTCTAAATTTCAAATACACAAGAAGAAGTCTGCTTGAACGCATAAGAACAGCTGGAGTTCGCAATGTGATCAGAGAATTAAGAGGACTAGAAGAATTGGACTTGGAAAAAAGATCCATTGGGAGATTGAAAACCCATGATGATGCAACAGTAATATATTTAGATTTCAGCTTACAGTCCTAAGCCGGGAGGTAATACAGTGGATATAATATTGGAAAACATTACTCACTACTATGATGATAATCTAGTATTGGACAATGTAAGTCTGAAGGCAGAGCATGGGGAGCTGGTGGCTCTATTAGGACCTTCCGGCTGTGGAAAGACTACTCTTCTGAAGATTATTGCTGGGCTTATTCCTATTAAGGAGGGTAAAATCCATTTTGGGGAATCAGATGTAAGTAATTTAGACCCCAGAAAAAGAAATGCAGTAATGGTATTTCAGAATTATGCTCTCTTCCCTCATCTGACTGTTGAGAAAAATATTGATTATGGGCTTAGGGTTCGGAAGACCCCTTCAGATGATAGAAAAAAAAGGGTAGAAGAAATTATGGATACTGTCAAGTTGAAAGGTCTTAAAGACCGTAAGATAAGCGAACTAAGTGGAGGTCAACAGCAGAGGGTGGCTTTAGCAAGAGCTTTAGTAGTAAGACCTGACGTACTTTTATTTGATGAACCTTTAAGTAATCTTGATGAGAAGCTAAGGGTCTCAATGAGACAAGAAATCAGAAGAATTCTGAAAGAAGCAGATACAACAGGAATATACGTTACTCATGACCAGGAAGAGGCAATGTCTATAGCAGACAAAATAGCAGTTATGGATAAAGGAGTAATTAAACAGATAGGTTCGCCAAAGGAAGTTTACGAGAATCCATCAAATAGGTTTGTTGCAGAGTTTATGGGCAAATGCAATTTTTTTGACATCAACGGGTCTACATTCATACTAAGACCAAATTCACTCGTCATATCTAAAAAGGGGAGTTACTCGGGGGAAATAAAGTGGATAGAGTACCTTGGGGGCACCACCAGTATGGGGATTGATTATGATGAAAAAGAATTTGTAATTGATATACCTTCTAATGACATTAACAGCCATGAGCTCAGGGTCGGCAATATGGTTGCGTTCGATTTGAGGATAGAAAGTGCTGTTGAAATAGTGGAGTGAACAAACATATCCATATAAAAACTTGAAGTTAAGTAATTATAATTATTTCTATAAGCATAAAGAGGCTTGACTGGTAACATCCAAATGGGGATTAAAAGAACTTAATAATGGAATTGGAGGATATATGATCAGTATTGCAATACCTGGATATGGAAACTATGAAATCAAGAATTTAGTATTGGATTATAATGGCACTATCGCTGAGGATGGAAGACTTATTTCTGGTATCGGAGTACTTCTTCATGAATTATCAGAGCTTGTTGAAATTTACGTCATAACAGCGGATACATTCGGGACTGTTGAAAATGAGCTTAGAGAGTTCCCTATTAGGATTCACAAAATATCAAGTGACAATGAGCAGGCAGATAAGCTTGAACTATTAAAAGCAATAGGACCTGAATCGACGGTTTCTATTGGAAATGGAAATAATGATGCGATGATGCTTCGGGAATCAGCTATAGGGATCTGTGTCCTTGGAAGTGAGGGTTGCTCTAAAAAAGCAATGGATAGCTCCGATATATTAATAAAAGACGTTAGACATGCCTTGGAACTACTAATGAAGACAAACAGACTGAAGGCTACCTTAAGATACTGATGCTTAAATTCTCGACATTTAATGGAAAACCCCTGCGAATCCCGCAGGGGTTTTCTTAATCTGGTGCCGAAGGCGGGAGTCGAACCCGCACGGTGTTGCCACCGCTGGATTTTGAGTCCAGTACGTCTGCCAATTCCATCACTTCGGCAAGTGACTACGAGACTTATAATAGCACATAGGATGGTAAAAATCAACAGGTTTTTATGCGCATCTATCAGGTTTACCAATCCTGGTCAATATTGTATACTATTCCTATGAGGAGGCGTTATTATGGATAGGGACAGATTAATGATAATAGATGGCAGCTCGCTCGTGTATAGAGCATTTTATGCTATGCCCCCGCTCAATACAAAAAGCGGAATATATACCAATGCGGTCCTTGGTTTTTTGAATATGCTAAATAAGATTCGGGATGAATATGCACCAACTCATATATGCGTGGCATTTGACAGGAGTGCCAGAACATTTAGACACAAAGAGTTTGCAGATTACAAGGGTACAAGGGACAAAACACCGAATGAGCTATCACAGCAATTTCCACTGATTAAGGATATTCTTAGGGCTATGGGAATAAAGATCCATGACATGGAGGAGTTTGAAGCCGACGATATCGCGGGAACTCTGGCTAAGAAAGGTGAGGAGCTGGGGATGGATGTCATCCTTGTAACTGGAGACAAAGATTACCTTCAGCTTGCAACGGATAAGTCTAAGATCCTTATCACAAAAAAAGGTATCTCAGAAATGGAAATATATGATAAAAACAGGATAATAGAGGAATACGGCATTTTACCTGAAGCATTTATAGATATGAAGGGGTTAATGGGAGATAAATCTGACAATATACCAGGTGTACCAGGAATTGGTGAAAAGACTGCATTAAAGCTCTTGACTGAATTTGGTACTTTGGAGAATATTTACGAATCAATTGACAATGTCAGCGGTGGGAAGCTTAAAGAAAAGTTATTGGATAACAAAGAAATGGCATTTTTAAGCAAGAGACTTGGGGAGATCATTGTAAACGTACCACTCGGATTTGGTGTAGAGGAGCTTCTGTTAAGAGAGGCAGACACCGATTTGTTAAGGAAGAAGTATGAAGAACTTGAACTGAAAAGTCTTCTTTCAAAGCTTCCGGACTCCATAAGAAATCATGAGGCTCATGTGTATAAGAATCCAGATGCTATATCCACGAAGTCAGAACTTAATGTAATTGTAAAGAAATTAAAAGAGATTGGATCCTTTTCATTCAAAACATTGTTTAATGGGGATTATCTGAATGGAGACCCAATATTATTTGGGTTCTCAATTCCTGGATCAGGTGCGTGGTATATTGATTTAAGACAAGAAAATGCAGTGGAGTTGTTTTCAGAATTCAAGGGGGTTTTCGAGGATCAGGCGGTAAAAAAAATCAGCTGGGATGTCAAGGCAGATATTTGTTACATGCTTTCCCTTGGCTGGAATCCGACTGGAATAGATTTTGACGCCTCAATAGCAGAATATATTATTAATCCAAGTCAAAGCAATTTGTCAATTAATAAGTTAAGCGATGAGTACTTTGGTATTTATGGTCCTGACATTGATGACAAACTTAAGAAGAGTAAGGCATCTCTCAGGGATTTACCAATTAAGGAAAGCATTTCATACCTTGGATTCATCCTGGATACTGTTGAAAAGCTTAAGCTTCCAATGAAAGATATAATTTCCAACAGGAACATGGTCCAGCTTTTTGATGAGGTAGAAATGCCGCTGGTTACAGTCCTTGCAAGTATGGAGAATACTGGTGTTGCTGTTGACAAAGGTCAACTGTTGAAATTGGGAGATGAATATGGTAAAGAGATAAAAGAGCTTGAAGAGAGTATCTATTCACTGGCAGGTAGAAGCTTTAATATAAATTCTCCCAAGCAGTTGGGAGAGATACTGTTTGAGGAGCTTGGATTGCCGGTAATTAAAAAAACCAAAACCGGTTACTCAACAGATGTTGAGGTTTTAGAAGCACTCGAGAAGGAACACCCTATGATATCCAAGATACTTAGATACAGGCAAATAGTTAAATTAAACAGCACCTATATTGAAGGTCTCCAGCCAATGATAAACGAAAGGACTGGAAGGATACATTCGAAATTTAACCAGACTGTTACATCCACAGGAAGAATATCAAGTACTGAACCAAATCTCCAGAATATCCCTATAAGAACTGAGGATGGCAGGCGAATAAGAAAAGCATTTATTGCCGAAAAGCCTGGATTCAGACTTTTGGATGGCGACTATTCCCAAATCGAGTTAAGGCTTCTGGCTCATATATCCGATGACCCAAAGATGAAGGAAGCCTTTCTTAACGAAGAGGACATTCATGCCAAAACAGCTTCGGAGGTTTTCGAAATACCCTTGGAAGAAATAACTCCTGAACTTCGGTATAAAGCCAAAGCTGTAAACTTTAGCATAATCTATGGGATATCGGATTTCAGCCTTTCCAGAGATCTGGGGACCACTCGAAAGGAAGCAAGGACCTATATCGATAATTATTTTGAAAATTACAAGCTTGTTAAGGAATATATGGATAAATCCGTAGAGATGGGCAAAGAAAAAGGCTATGTAGAGACACTTCTTAACAGAAGAAGGTATATACCTGAACTCGAATCCAGCAATTTCAACATCAGATCCTTTGGGGAAAGAGTAGCTATGAACATGCCTATTCAGGGAAGCGCAGCTGACATTATTAAGCTTGCAATGGTAAAGGTATATGACAGATTAAAAGATGAAGGCCTCAAGTCCAGGCTTATTCTTACAATACACGACGAACTTATTATTGAAGCAGCTGTTGATGAACTTGAATATGTGAAGGATATAATGAAGGAAATAATGGAGAATGCTATTGACCTAAGGGTACCACTGAAGGTAGACGTCATGGAAGGAGACAGCTGGTATGACACGAAATAAGCCATATGTGATTGGCTTGACTGGGGGTATTGCTACAGGGAAATCCACAGCCTCGTCAATCATCAGAAAGTTTGGTTACCTGGTTATCGATGCAGATGAAATAGCAAGATACATCCTTGAGCCGGGAAAAAAAGGGAATAGCTTAGTTGCTCATGAATTTCCTATGGTTATCAACCATTCAGGTGATATAGACAGAAAATTGCTGGGGGATATAATATTCTCAGACAATAAGCTTAGAAATAAACTTGACTCGTTGCTGCATCCACTTATATCTGAGGAGATCGTAAGGAGATTGGATATCCATAGTGACAAGGAGGTAGTATTTATAGATTTACCCTTATTGTTCGAAGTAAAGGGAAACATGGAGGAAGAGGGGGTCTATTTTGACGAGATTTGGCTCGTCTATGCAAGCAGGGACGCTCAATTGGACAGACTAAGAAAGAGAAACCTGCTGGATGAAACGGAAGCAATCAAGAGAGTGGAGTCGCAAATGGATATAGAGCTTAAAAAAGACTTATCCGATATTATCATAGATAATATGGGATCAAAGGAGCACCTTGAAAATCAGATTCATCAATTATTGAATGAAATGGAACTGAGGATCAGGTGTAGAGGATGCATAGAAGATCTGGATTCTGAATTCGAGGAAGATAATGATGAAATGAGTTGATTCAAGGACAGCTTATTTGATTTTGCTTATTTGCTTTAGCATAGTATTGTCAGGATGTGGCCTGGATATATTAGAACCAGCTACTCCGAATGAAGTTACTGATGTAGAGTACATCATTGTAGAGAACGGCGAAATTGGGTTGCCATTGACAGGATTCAATGATTTAAATCCTCTTCTGGTCGATAACATTGACTATTTTTACTTCAATAAGCTAATATTTGAGGGTCTCTTTGATTATGACAGTAGTATACAGCCTATACCAAGATTGGCAACTACCTATATGCTTAGCGATGACGGCAAGAGGGTTGAATTATATCTCAGAGAGGATGTAAAATGGCATAACGGTGAAACCTTTGATGCAGATGACGTGGTTCACACCTTCAATGCATTGATATCAGCAAATTCTGAGGGCTATCTTTACAAACTCCTTGAAAATACTGTACGTGGCCCGGTAGATACAGGCTTTATGAAGCTCAGGAAGCTCTCAGAAAGAAGCATCGAAGTGGAGTTTAAGGAGCCTCTATCCAATTGGAAGGATCTTCTTACATTTCCCATAGTGCCCGCATCTACAGGCAGCTCTGTATTGCTGAGAGATGGATATGAACCTGTAGGGACGGGCCCCTTCAAGTTCAGGGAATATATAAAGTACAAAGAGGTTGTAATTGACTCGTTTGCTGACTATTGGGGTGGAGAACCTCAGATTTCTAGAATATCCGGTAAAATATTTGAGGATGAGGAGCTGATTTTAACTGCTTTTGAAACAGGGAAGCTCAGTATGGCGCGAAGCATAGGTTCTGATTGGGATAAATATGAACATATTGAAAGGATAAGGTTTTTAGAGTATGTATCCGATGAAATTGAGTTGCTGGTTTTCAATCATAATAGCGAACCGTTTAACCTTATGGAAAGCAGCTATCTGAAGCGGGCGATAATGCTGGGTATCGACAGGCAGGATATTATAAATAAGGTGTTGCTGCAGCATGGCACGCAATCTGATTCTCCAATTCACCCTCAGTCATACCTTTTTGACCCCTCTACAGCACAGCTCGGATTCAGTATTGATAGAATGAGACAAGAATTGTCAGAATCCGGCAGATATGAGATAAATATGGAAACGGGACGTGTTATGGATATTATAGACCAGGAGGAATTGACCCTCGACCTTTTGGTAAACCCCGAGAGCAAAACTAGAAAGGTGATCGCCGAAAGGATACGTGAAGATCTCGGAAACCTTGGAATAGGAGTCAATATTGTCCACCCCGAACCACTTAAGGGTGAGACAATGGATCAAGCATTCTTAAGAATGCTTCAAAACGGGAATTATAAAATTGCCCTGGTAGGTTTCAGCGTATCAGCTGTCCCTGAATTCTCATCCTTGTTAAATGCTGTTGGATGGAATAATAGTAATGTAGACCAAGCTGAAGGCTTTGAAAGCTACTTTGGTTCGAGTTACTCAGACTGGGATGAAGCAGCTAAGTTCGATAATTTTTCAAAGCTCCAAAGAGCCTTTGCATACGAAATCCCTGCAGGAAGTTTGTTTTTCCTCAACAGATCCTTGATGGTGGACAATCAGATATCAGGCCCGCTGGAACCAAATTTTTATAATCTCTATAATGGATTAGAGAAATGTTTTCTAACATTTTCAACAGATTAAAGTTGAAATTGTGCCTAAAAAGTATTATAATGAACAAGTAATAATCCTCTGCGGACTGAGCCATCAGTCCGCAAATATTGTGCGAGTGTGCTGGAATAGGCAGACAGGCATGTTTGAGGGGCATGTGCCAGTATTGGCGTATGGGTTCAAGTCCCATCACTCGCACCAACACCTACTCATTTCATTTATTTTTCCCAAATCAAAGACAATTAAGATACCCATATTTATATACATTCAAACTAATTAATGCTATAATGTTCATAGCAGTGATTTGTGTGTGAAAATTTGGCATAAATTGCTAAAATTATATCAAGTAAAGAGGTGGAATAGGAATGAGCCAAGGAAAGTTGACTTTCAAGGGTGGAGTTCATGTACCCGAGTTCAAGGAATTAACCGAGAAGAAGTCAATAATAGTTGCTGAAAGCCCTCAATTCGCTTATATACCATTGCATCAACATACCGGTGCACCATGTGAACCGATAGTAAATGTTGGTGACAGGGTAAAGATTGGTCAAAAGATTGGGGAATCAAGCGCTTTTGTTTCAGGAAGCATCCATGCCAGTATAGCTGGTACCGTCAAGGAGATAAAGATGATGTATACTCCTACAGGAATGAAGGTAAAATGTATCGTTATTGAAAACGATGGCACAGAAGAAATGGACGATTTTGGAACACAAAAAAGCCTTGATGAGCTTACAGCGCAGGAAATAATTGGAATTATAAAGGAAAAAGGCATTACAGGAATGGGTGGTGCAAGCTTCCCGGCACATGTAAAGTTTTCTCCTCCTAAGGAAAAGCCAATTGATACTTTGATCCTTAATGGCGCTGAGTGTGAACCTTATCTCACAAGTGACCATAGAGTAATGCTTGAGCAGCCTGAACTTGTAGTCCTGGGACTCAAAGCAGTGAAAAAAGCTCTAAACGTTGAAAAAGCTTACATAGCAGTAGAAGATAATAAACCGGATGCAATCGAAGCTTTGAAGAAAGCAGTCGATCCAGCTGATGGAATCCAGGTAGTAACACTAAAAACCAAATATCCTCAAGGAGATGAGAAGAGGATAATCGATGCTGTAACCGGCAGAAAGGTTCCTACAGGTGGTCTTCCTATGGACGTCGGATGCGTTGTTTCAAACGTTTCCACGGCAAAGGCGATAGCTGAAGCGGTTCTGTACGGGAAGCCATTATACGAAAGAGTCGTAACTGTAACAGGCAAGGGAATAGCAGAGCCAAAGAACGTACTGGCAAGAATAGGGACTCCATTTGGTGAATTGATCAGACAATGTGGCGGATTTTCAGCAAAGCCCGGGAAAATCATCTCCGGCGGGCCAATGATGGGGATTGCACAGTTTACTCTCGATGCTCCGATAATCAAGGGCTCAGGAGGAATATTGGTTATTCCTGCAGAAGATGTAAAAGAAGAGCCTGTACTTCCATGCATTAAGTGTGGAAAGTGTATAGAAGTGTGTCCTTCAAGGCTTCAGCCTTTGTTCATCAGTGCTTATGCATTAAAGAACAACTCTGAAATGTCAGACAAATACTTTGCATTGTCGTGTGTTGAATGTGGAGCATGCTCATTCATCTGTCCTGCAAAGAGACCGTTGGCTGAATCAATTAAGAATATCAAAAAAGAAATTATTGCCAAGAGAAAAAAATCATAGGTTAGGAGGAAGATGAATGGATGAGAAAGTAATGGGTCCAAATCAAAACGACCCTGTCATATTGGATAATCTTTTGATTGTATCCCAGTCCCCACATGTCAGGTCTGATGAATCAGTCAGAAGGACTATGATGGATGTACTTATCGCATTGTTGCCAGCCATGATAGGCAGTGTTTACTTTTTTGGTTTCAATGCATTGAAGTTGATATTAGTTACCGTTCTAGCTTCTGTAGGCTTTGAGGCCTTGATACAGAAGATGTTCAAGAAAGACATAAGGATTGGAGATTTAAGTGCTGTCGTAACTGGAGTCCTCCTTGCGCTGAATCTGCCAGCCGGAACACCATGGTGGGTCGCAGTGTTTGGTGCCGGATTTGCAATCATAATAGTTAAAGAATTTTTCGGAGGTATTGGACAAAACTTTATGAATCCAGCTCTCGGAGCAAGAGCAGCCCTTGTGGCTTCATGGCCGGGGATAATGACTGCTTATATTACGCCGGATGGGATAAGTGCTGCTACGCCTCTTCAGATCCTGAAGAGTGGATCAGGAACATTGCCTGCAATTCAAAGGATGATATTTGGAGATATCGGAGGAGTTATTGGAGAAACCTCTGCTATCCTGTTGCTTATAGGTGCTGCTTACCTGATCATAAGAAATGTCATAGACTGGAAAATACCTGTTATTTATATAGGTACAACATGTGCTTTGCTACTGGTACTTGGAGTTGATTCAGGAAATCTCCTTTATCATGTTTTTGGTGGAGGTCTTATTCTTGGAGCCTTCTTTATGGCAACAGACTATTCGTCTTCGCCAGTCACTCCACTTGGTAAAATAATATTTGCGTTGGGCTGTGGGATCCTGACGGCTCTTATCAGAGTCAAGGGAGGACTTCCGGAAGGAGTCAGCTATTCAATACTTATTATGAACGTTGCCGCTCCATTAATTGAGAAGTACACAAAGCCTAAGGTTTTTGGGGAGGTAAAATAGATGAACGAGACGATTAAACTAGGATTGGTTTTATTATTGGTTGCTGCAATTGCAGGCGGAGTGTTGGCAGGTGTAAACTCTGTTACTGCTCCTGTTATAGCTGAAAGGCAGAGACAGGAGAGCTTTGGAGCTCTGTTGGAAATATTTCCAGAAGCAGATGACTTCCTACCTATTGATGAGGCTCTACTTGCTGAAATAACTGCAAGTAACTCATTTGTAACTGAGATTATGGAAGCTAAGAAAGGCGGAGAAACCATTGGCTATGCAATGAAAACAAAGTCTGGCGGATATGGTGGAGATATAATAACTCAGATAGGAATTAACATTGACAGTACAATGGCCGGTATCAAGGTAATGCAACAGTCAGAGACTCCAGGCCTTGGTTCCAGAATAGTTGATGAACCAGCCTTTGCAGCTTCATTTGCGGGGAAGGATTTTACATCTGGTTTAGCAGCTGTTGGATCTCCAACGGCTAATAATGAAGTCATGGCACTCTCGGGAGCTACTGTATCAACTAACGGTGTTATGGCTGGGGTAAACGGTGCGATTGAAGCTTTTAACAGCTTCCTGAACAATTAGAAGGAGGTGCGGACTTTGAAGATTTCGTCGATAATTAGAAATGGTCTGGTCAAGGAGAATCCGATTTTTGTTCAGTTGATTGGTATGTGCTCAGTTCTGGCTGTTTCTAACTCATTCAAAAATAGTATAGGTATGTCTGTTGCTGTAATCGCAGTACTCACATTATCTAACATTGTAATATCAATCATCAGGAAATTCACGCCTGATAAAATAAGAATCCCGATATTTATAGTAGTAATAGCAACGTTTGTAACCATGACAGAGATGTTTATGAACGCATATGTACAGCCCCTCTATAAGGCCTTAGGAATATTCCTGCCTCTTATAGTTGTAAACTGTTTGATCCTTGCAAGAGCAGAGTCCTTTGCATCAAAAAACGGTGTATTTAAGTCAGTAATAGATGGTCTTGCAATGGGTCTGGGTTATACAGTTGCTATAGCAGTTCTGGGAGCCATAAGA
>DAIPJA010000032.1:0-14664 GCA_036770525.1 Gudongella sp.
GATAACTCACCTCAAGGTATTTTTACCCAATTATTTATAATTCACAAGGCACAATTGAAATTCCAAATCACAATTCACAATTCATACCCACCCAATGAAATACAACAAAATCCTGGATTTTGAGTATTTCTATTGTGGGGCACTACGCAATTCACAATTCAGGAATCTCAGTTAAAATCAAAAATCCCTCTAACCGTTCTGATGACTCATTTCCTGTCATCCCGAGTATAGTCGAGGGATCTCATCATTTCGCTAACAACTACCTACTACCTACTAATAACCTACTGGCGACCAATGGTCGCCCCTACGCTCTTGGCTCTTAGCTTTTCATTGTCAATTGTCAACTGTCAATTGTTATCGGTAGCTATGTATCCCAGGCAACAGAGTGTTTACTCCAATAAAGGTGAATATGACACAAATAAAGCCAATCACCGAAAACAATGCCGCAGGCTTACCCTTCCATCCTCTGTTGAACCTAAGATGAAGATATACTGAGTATATTAGCCAGGTTATCAAAGACCAGGTCTCCTTTGGGTCCCATCCCCAATACCTTGACCAGGCAGCCTTCGCCCAAATAGCCCCGGTTATGATCACAAGAGTCAGCATAAGGAATCCAAATGCAATTACCCTGTAGCTTAAGTAGTCACATACCTCAGCATCGGGTAGGGATCCCTTCCCGGAGGAGGCTGCTCCCTTTCTGAGATTCAGAAGGTACATAGTTGACAGACCGGCTGCTACCGCAAAAGCCCCATAGCTTATTACGGCCGTTCCCACGTGAAGCGGCAGCCAGCCGCTTTGCAGAGCAGGCATCAAGGGCTTTATGTTCTTTGGAAGCATCGATGCATAGCCCATAACAAGGAAAGCAATAGGCATAACAAATGCTCCGACTGCAGTGAATTTATAAGCATAGTGAAGCACCAGGTAGCACATTACTATGCCCCAGGTAAAGCTTGTGGCAAACTCGAACTGATTGCTGAATGGGAGCCTGCCTGACTCTATGACCCTAAGGACGATCGCCAGAGTGTGGATCGCAAACCCCAGAGTTGCAAGTAGAACAGCCACTTTTCCAACAGAATCCTTTTTAAGTGCCACGTATATAAAAAATCCTATTGCAGACAGTGTATATGCAATGAATCCCAAGGTAAAGAACAATTCCTCATAAAATATTATATCCATATCAGCTTACCTCCCGTCCCGTTATCTGCTTAAGCATCCTTCTTACCTGGTAGCTGAAGCCCCAGCTGTTCTGCCTTGTTATTGGAGAAACCCTCCCATTCTCGACAAGAATAAACCTTGGATAAAGATAGAAGGAAAGTATCAAACCAAAAATCATCGCAAGACTTCCTGCTAATACGAAGAAGTAGCCAAAATCCTTCCTATAGGTAAGCCCCGTGTAAAGAACAGAGTCATCAAAGGAAATCGTGTAGTCCTCCATATCTATCGTCTGCCCCGGTTCAAGTACGTATGAGCCTATATGATTGTTGAACTGGTAGAGCACGACAGCATAGTGCGGGTTATTTTCCTTCTCAGACATTGTTAAAGGCTCTCCCTGGCTTGTTATGTTAAAGTCAGGATAATAGCCGTAGAGGTAAATAGTAATATGGCTCGGTTGGTAAAAATGGGATTCTCCGCTCCTGAGCAGCCTGCTTTCAAGTACATCCCCTGTTGAGTCCTTGATATACAGTCTGCTTGCCCAGCCATAGCTTGTCTGGTAGAAATTAAGTGACTGGACCTTCAATGGTTTGTTGACCCAAAGCTTCTCCTTTAATTCCCCTCCTTCCGGGCTCAAAACTGAAACTTCACTGTAATACTGCTCAACTGTATTATTTTCTCTAAAGCCCAGGTCAAAATCATCCAGTCTTAGTGAGAAGCCATATTCCGGGAAAGGCTTTATATCGCCAGGAACCAGATTAAAAAAACCTTCCTCGGCAAACATATTCCCCATAAAGCTTCCAAGGACTATTATGATTATCCCTAAATGAGTCACTGAAGAGCCTATACTACCTATTCTGCTTTTAGATGCTCTGAAGCCTGTATCAGTTTCAGTTATTCTATATCTCTGTTTCTTCAGGTGATCCTTAAAGGCTTCATCTTCTCCCTGTTCGAGACTGTAGGAGTCTCCATCTGTCTTTGGCTGTGGGAAATATTCCTCTTTTAGCCTCGCTAGCTGTGACGGAAGAATCTTTATGGTGCAACCCACTAGATTTACTATGAATACTCCAAGAAGAACCCTGAATATCCATGAGCTGTACACCCTGTCAAACTGCATTGCAAGTATTATGTTTCCAAAACTATTGTAGCTTTCTATGTAGAATTCCCTTTGTAACCCCTGAGGTAGAACGGTCCCGATTATGGAATAGGCTGCTATCAGTATGAAAAGAACGATTGCAAGCCCAAGGCTTGTAATATATCTGATGAACTTCTTGATTGTCATCTACCTCCTAATTGAAAATTAATGAACAAAAAGGGGAGCTGGGCTCCCCCTTGTTTTAGTGATCCAATGAAGGCGGCAACGCTGGTATAAGCGCCTTGTTTGCCTCACTGTCTGTTTCTCTTAAATCATCCTCGCTCAGCCATATTCTAGTATTTGTATGGCAAGCATCGCAGCTTTCGTTCTGGAAGGTGCTCTTTTGAACATTGTGGGAAGGTGAATAGTTCCAGTTGACCTTCTGGTCAAAGTTAGGCATCATATTCTCCCCTACAACCTCAAGCATAGATTCCTGTCCGGGAACGTGTCTAAGCACAACGTACTTGTAAGGTCTTTCCTCAGTAGGCTCTGGATTATAGCCTACTCTAAACATTATCTTCATTTCTGATGAGCTGGCAAGTCCTGATCCATCAGCTTTTTCGTCAAGATGGCACTCAAAGCAGTTGTTGTTTGCCTGAGAGTGGCATACCTGACATGAAAGTGAATCTCCATGGACCTTATGCTCAACATCTGTTGCAACTGCAGGATCCTTGTCGGTATGGCAGTCGGTACAGCTAGGTAGATCAACTTCCCACATATCATAAGGAACTTCTCCTGTTCCATGGAAGTTGTTGACCGGGTGACAGTCCATACAAGTCATACCTGCATCGAAGTGGACGTCACTGCCAAAGCCTACCAATCCCATATACTCTCCGGCGTTTCTTGCATTATGGCATGCGTAGCAGTTGTTCTCCATCGAAGGAGTTCCCTGGAATGTATGCTGTTCAACAAGACCGTTGGAAAAATTCTTTGGTCTGCTGACGTGGCAGTCCCCGCAGGTAGCATGGCATTTGTAGCAGTCGTTCCCAAATACTTCTTCATGATGGGGTGACTCTGACAACGATGTTATTCCTGCATATTCCGAGAGACCATTTGCCATTCCATTAAGATTGAAGTGGATGGCAGTGTCGAAATCTCCCGTTACATTGGAGTGGCATGCACTGCAGGTTGATTCATAATCTCTTGATGGATAAGGGTTCATGTCTGTATGGGCAACTGCTTTGTCAGGTACGTTTTCGCCACCGTGACATGTAATGCAGCCCAGGCTTCCATGAGTTGATGCAACGAATTCCTCTGATACTAAAAACATTTGCACAGTTTCCAACTGTGGGCCAGCCGCGCCTCAGCCACCGGTGTTTTCAGCAACAGGCTTGTCTTTGCCCCAATCCGATGCTGCTATGACAGCCTCACTTGTATGGCAGGCCACACAGCTTGAACTGTCTATTGACGGAAATTCAAATGGCTTGTCCTCTCCGCCCCCTACTTCAGTATACTGCTCTTCAGGCAGTGTTGGAGCTATGACGAACTGGTATACTCCTAAAGCCGCCACTCCAAGTACTGCCACAACCACAAGGCTCGTTATCCAATTATTAAAAACCTTGGGTTTGGACATAGACTTCACCTCCTGTCCAACTAATAGCATATTGTGTAATAGTTTTTGCCAGTTATTACTCAGTTACTGTTGGGAGAGCTTCTCCATCCCAACCTGTCATTCCTCTGTTTAGGCTGATTGCATTATAGCCCATAATCCTCATCGGAGCTATTGTGATCCCAGCTGTTTGGCCTGTGTAGCAGGTAACATAAACTGGTCTGTTCATTGGGATCTGGTCAATATTTGCCCCAACCGTCTTGAAAGGAATGTTCTTCGATGTCTCAATATGTCCCTTAGCATAGTCCTCTGCTGACCTGATATCAAGAACTGTTATTGCATCCGGATTCTCTTCTACCAATGCAAGAAGATCTGCAGGAGCTATGATGTTGTTCTTCTCAGGTGGGAAATAAGCTACTACTGCATCCCATATTATTTGCTCTTTCTCGTCAAGCTCAGGAGCCTTTGCTGCTGGAAGCGGATTAGCATCCATTTGCAGTGTGTCCTCTCCAAGATTAAGCGGAGCCCATCCAAAATTCATTCCGCCTCTGAAGGAGACTGCATTAAAGCCAAGCATTTGAGCAAGTGCAGTTGCTTGAGCTGAGGTTTGTCCTGAATAGCATTGGAATATGATCTGCTTGTTCATAGGAAGAACCTCAAGGTTATCTCCAAGTGTAGCCCATGGAATGTTTACTGCGTTAGTTATATGCCCCTTAGCATAGTCTTCAGCTGCTCTTAGGTCTACCCAGAGAACTGCATCAGGATTTTCCTCAGCAAGTGCCAATGCTGCGTCTGAAGCCATTATGAAGTTGTTGTCAGGAATATTGTTCAACAGATTCAAAGCCGCTTCCTTAAGTACATCCTCTTTAACCAATGCCGGTTCTGCAGGTGCTGGTGCGGGTGCTGGCGCTGGAGCTGGTTCTTCAGCCGGTGCGGGTTCCGGTGCAGGTGCTGGTTCTGCCTTTGGTGCGCATGCTGTAAGTACTGTTGCAAACATCATAAGTACTAAAAGCAGGCTGATAATTCGTGCTTTGTTTCTCATTTTTTGCCCTCCTCAAATTTTGTTAGTTAAAATTTTAACTTTTTTTTGATGACACTATCCCAAAACATACTTAAAGTATACCAGATTTGGGGAATATGTCAATTAACAATTGGCCTATTATCAAGGGTACAATGACTTTACAGCTTCCTAATGCAGTTTTATTGTCCTGATACGCTCAATATGGGAAAATAGTCCTATTATCCCAAGAAATCTCAAGCAACAAAAAACCCCGCCTTCAAGCGGAGTCCTTCATATTTTCTTCCAATAAACCAGGTCCGTGTACATAATCCCTTTGTGATCCTCATATCTCATTCCTGCAAGATGGTATTCTTGCTTCTTTCTGAATGATAGGGATGCAAAGTTCGGAACAGGATCCACCAGAGTCTCAGAGAAGATGTAATGGATATTATGAGACCTCATCTGCTTGATGATCTCTTCATATATCAGGCTTCCTATTCCTTCACCTGTGTGTTCAGCCACTATTGCGGTTTTGTCGATTAGTACAAAATCATCGAGGAAGCTTTTATCAAAGCTGGGGTGCCAGTTGATTTTTTCTATCCAATCCGGATAATATTTTAGCCACATTGATTTTTTATAGGAAAGTGAAAATCCAATTATGTTACCATTGATGGTTGCCACGAAAAAATACTCCAGGTTCTCTATTCTGTCCCTAAAAAACTTCAAGTAGTATTCAGGGTCTGAAGGGTAGTCATCCATCAGAAAGCCCTGATATGAATCCTTTTGTCCGCTGACGCTGCAGGCTACTTTGTAAATTCCTTCCTCATCTCCCGACTTTGCCTTACGAACCTGAATTCGGCCTATGTCAAGAGCATCTTCTGTTTTTATCTTCTTATGTACGTACATATATTACCCCCTTGATTTTTGAATTTCAAGAGCCAACTTCAGAAATGGTTGAGTGTGCACTTTAGTATATTATAACAAAATCACAGACTGATGCATATTCATTTTTTTGCTTATAACCTACTGTTTTTGTTGGCATTAAACCCTTGCTGGGTATAATAGCATCAACCCCTTTAAATACGAAAGGAGCGATATCTATGAAAAGAAAGTATTTTAATCTACTGCTGATATTGGCCATAGCCATAATGGTTTTAGCTGGTTGCGCACCTGCACCTGCAGAAGAGCCAGCAGAGGAGCCCTCTGAGGAGCTGGTATTGACACTTGAGGAACTGGCTGAGTATGACGGAAAAGATGGAAGAAGAGCCTACGTTGCAGTTGATGGCATCATATATGACATGACAGACTCACCTGCTTGGAAGGAAGGCGGGCATAATGGCTTCCAGGCTGGACAGGATCTTACTGATGCTATTAAAAACGAATCCCCGCATGGAGTAGGTAAGCTTGAGAATGTACCTGTAGTAGGCAAGCTGGCAGACTAAAGTAACTGGGGGTGTTCTATGTATTCGGTATTGGGATGGTTGAATGCAGGTATATTGGTGATTCTTCTTTCACCCTTCCTGCTTAATTTTCTGAACAAACACCTTATAAAGACAAAGAGTAATGGCTTCCGGGATCTGGTAAAGATTTTAAGAAGATTCCACAAGCCCCTGGGTGTTGTCCTTGCAATACTTGCACCCATTCATGGTTATATGGCACTGGGTGGTTTCAGGCTTCACACCGGGACTCTGCTTTATCTTTCTGCCTTTGCAACTGCAGCACTTGGAGGGAGCTTCTACAGGTTGAAAAAACGAGCGCTTTTTCAGTGGCATAAAAGGATGGCTGCGGTAACAGTAGTGCTGCTACTGATCCACATCTTCTTCCCCAGTGCGCTTTTTTACCTGTTGAGATAATAAGGCGGATAAGCTTTAGAAAAAGCTATTTAGATTCAATTGAGGGGGAATTCTTTTTTCGGACCGCTCACGGCCGCTTGGCCAGGAAATGTCCTCAAAAGAGTTCTCCCTCAATCTTTGAGATGTAATATTCTATTAGAAGATTATAATTGTCCATCGACTTTTCAATAATATAACTAATTTCCTTCTATATACAATATCCTCGTTGCTCTTTCAACTGAGCCTGATCCATCGCTTGCTTCAAAAGTGACTACATAGAATTTCTCTTTAAGGGGCGAGGAGATGTTCAATAGGATTTGATCATTTTCTATCACTGCCTTCAGGGGAATACCATTTAGTATCACCCGATAACTCAACTCCCTGCTATTATTTCCTGATATGGACGCCCTAAGAGAAGGCGTTTTAGTTGCGAAACGCTCGCCCATTTGAAGGAGCGGTGTTATTCTTACTCCTTTAAGTGCTGGCTCGTCTATCCTTGCCATGTCATTTTCCTTTATTACTCTGAGTATATTCAAGCCAAGTATCTTCTTAATATCGCGCTCAGAGTAACCTCTTCTGACAAGCTCCTCAGTTATCTTATACATCCCTGAGGAATCCCTTAGGTCATTAGGCATAACTGCACCGTCGAAGTCTGAGCCAAGCCCTACATGATCAATACCTGCAAGCTTCACTATGTAGTCTATGTGATCAACTATCCTGGATATTGATGCAGTGCCCGGTTCACTGATAAAGTCTGTATAGAATACGACACCTACCACTCCGCCGTTCTCCTTGATTGCAAGGATCTGATCGTCCTTAAGGTTTCTCTCATGAATAAACTCCGAAAACGCACCGGAGTGGGACGCGATGATCGGAAGTCTTGTAGTCTCAATTACATCCCAGAAGCTTGTTTCGGCAAGATGACTAACATCGATTACCATCCCAAGCCTGTTCATATCCTCAACAGTTTTTCTTCCCAGCTCAGTAAGTCCACCTTGAGAAAAGCTTCCATCAGCATCTGCATAGGATCTGTATAATCCTTCGCCAAGTTCATTTGAGTAATTCCAGGTAAACCCTATGGCCTTGATCCCCAGATCGTCATACTGCTTAAGGAGCTCATGGGCATTTTCCTTGGACAAGGAATAGGCTCCTTCGATTGCAGGAACAGCTGCTATCATCCTTTTTAGTACGGCAGCTTCTATTTCCTTGTAGCTGGAGGATATTTTAAGTATATCCCTGTTGTGCTTCTCCGTATAATAGAGCGCATTAATAAGAGCAAGAGTCCTGCTAACGCTTTTGTCCGGATTCCCGTGATATGGAGACGAGTAAGCTGCAAAGAACGGAACACTAAGGTTTCCTGCCCTTAGCTTTGCAAGATCTATCTGGAGATCGGTATCTCCCCTTAAATCAACTGCAGGAAGCCAAGTATCTTCATCCACTATCTTCATCATGGTATCATTGTGTGCATCTACTACAACTGATTCTATGTGCAGCTTCAAGGGTATGATCACTCCATTCTGTTTTGTAAAAATAAATGCCGTTCCGATAAAAAGTATTGAAAATGCCAACACAAGGGCAACTATCTTCCTCATCGCATCCTCCCTTCGTGCCAAATGCCTTCTTTGAAATCATACATTGCTATGATAATCAATTATATCAGTAATATTGTCCTTGAGGACTGGTTATTTTTTCAAATCCGGAGCATAAACAACTCAATTGTGCTATTATTAGTGTAAAGCAATCAAGTACTTACATAGGGTGATTCAATGGATAAAAAAAAGAAAATTCTACTTAGCTTCATAGTACCAGCTGTTATCCTTTTGATAAGGCCTCTTGGCATGACCTTAATCCAGGCGTTCATACTTTCATCACTTCTATTGGTATTGACCTTCTGGGTAAACAAGGCAGTGAGCAGAACCCTGTCATCCTTAGTTCTGCTTTCCTCCTTCCTTTTTTTTAGCGGAGCACCTGCGGAGAAGATACTCTTCTTCCCGCTTTCTGAAAATTTCTATCTGATTATATTTTCCTTCCTTTTCTCTGAGGGAATAGTTAAGAGCAGGTTGATCGACAAGCTGTTCAAGCCATACATAGGTTATTTCGCCACTACCCCTGCCAGGCTCCTTGCAGTTATTTCCGGCATGGCACTGATCATGGTATTTATGGTTCCTCAACCCTTCTGCCGCCTTATAATGCTTGCAATGATCTTCAGGGAATACTGCGATGGGATAAAAATTGAAGGAAGGCTAAAGGAGCTGCTTTTGCTTATGGTTTTCCTGATATCGATGATAACCAACACATTGATTCTCAAGGGTGACATAATAATGAATACTGCAGTAGTGAACCTTTCAGGCATCGATATTGGCGATGCACAATGGTTCAAGCTTCTTGCAGCGCCAGGTATTGGGATGCTTACTGCTACCATTGTGGTTTTTCTCTTTGTTTACAGAAAGGAGCTCAGGAGATATTCACCTGGTTTGATCCAGAAGCCTAAGCTGGATATGAGACGCGAAGACTGGTTAAACCTGTCAATCGTAGGAGCGACGATACTTATCTGGGCGCTTGAAAAGTATCATCCCATCCCAAGCGCAGGAGTTATACTTATTGGCACTTTGCTTTTGTTTGGCAGAAGGATACTTTCAATAAAAGACCTTAAGGCAATAGAGTGGCCGCTTATGCTATTCTTAACGGCAACCTTTTCCATTGGCGCTGCAATGACCGGAAGTGGAGTTGCGGGAATAATTTTCGGCAGGCTCTCAGTTATTTTTCCACAGGATTTCTCGATCCTTATGATTCTTGCAGTCGTCGCAGCTTCCATGGCGATACACATGATGTTAGGAAGTGTAGTTACGACTATGTCCGTCGCAATACCAGGTATGGCCATAGCCACAGCAGGCATAATGCCTGAGATCGCATTGCCCCTCCTTGTATTTATCTCTATTGTTGCACATTTCTTCCTTCCGTTCCACAATGTCCACCTTGTGATCGGTGAGGGCTACGGTTTCTTCAGTTCAGGTACTGTCACAGGCTTTGGGATCCATATGACCTTTGTAACAATAGGGTCAATACTCGTTTTTTACCTTCCATGGTGGAGAATTGTAGGCATTTTGTAAAATGATTGTAACCGATTTGTCTCACATAGATAGCCTGTGAAGGGTATAATTAAGCCAAAGGAGATGAGAATGATGAGTAAAAGAATAAAATATGGTGCTCTGTTGCTTGTATTTATACTTGCGGTATCTGTGTTTACAGGCTGCAGTGCAAGAAAATCCTCAAATGACGGAGTAACATCAGAGCCTGGGTACACTCAGGAGATGCCTGCAGAAGCACCTTCCTCCCCAGCACCTATGCCTGAGCCCATAGTAGAGGAATCCAAGGGTGGTGATTACGGACTTGGGTCTGATTTCGGAGGTTCAATAGAGCCTGACAAGATCATAACAACCGTATATCTTGGTGCTGAAACAACCGAGTTTGACAAATCGCTTGAATCTCTGTATTCTCTGATCCAGCAGGCAGGTGGCTACCTTGCAAGCTCCAACATATACTATGGAAGCTACTATGAAGGCACTCAATATAGAAACGGTGATTTTTCGATCAGAATACCCCGAGAAAAGGTAAATCAGTTCAGGACCCAGCTTCCAGAAATCGGAAATATTACGAGCGAAAGCACCTCTAAGGAGGACGTAACACAATATTACAGAGATACTGAATCAAGACTGAACGTTCTTACCATAAAGGAAGAGAGACTTCTTTCACTCCTTGAAAAAGCGGAAAAGATAGAGGACATAATCGCTCTTGAGAATCAACTGAGCGAGGTGATCTACGAGAAGGAAAATCTAAAGGCAACATTGATAAACCTCGACGACAGGATAGATTATTCAACCTTTAATATAAGCCTTAGGGAAGTAGCGAAGGTTACAACTACAGAAACAGTGGAAACTACCTTTATGGACAGAGTTAGAAATGCATTTGATAACTCATTGTACCAATTCGTAAGATCAGCTGAAAATTTTGCAATATTTCTGATCTACAACGGACCAATGCTTATATTACTTCTTGTACTCTTTCTAGTAATAATTATGGTGATAAAAAGGATAATAAGAAGGTTGTTTGGAAAGAGCAGAAAGATTGAAGCTCCCAAGGTCCAAGAGCCTCTAAAGAAGGAGAACAAGGAAGAGAATAAGGAAGAGAATAAGGAGTAGCTGCTATTAATTAGCAATGATTTTTCGAGTAGGGAGTAATTAATACCCCCTCTCACACCACCGTACGTGCCGTTCGGCATACGGCGGTTCAATTCAAATAATAATCTAAACAACTAATGAGTCCTCGCTTTGCGAGGATTTCTTTTGATATTTTTCGTAATCCTGTGGTTTTAGCCACTGCCTGATAATGGTTGTTGAATCCAACAGACTGCCTGGCCATCCATTCCGGTACACCAAGTTTCTTCAGTCCCCACATTCTCTTTTGACTGGTTTTCCACTGCTTCCATATCACGATACGGATTCTTGTACGCAAGTGTTTATCTATTCGTATCATATTCTTCTTCATTTTGCCGATTCGAAAGTAGTTTATCCAGCCTCTGATTACCCAGTTAAGCCTCTTGATTCTATCGTCCATGCTGATTGACCATGAGCGTTTTGTAAGCTGCTTGAGTTTACTCTTGAATTTGACTATGGAGTCCTGATGAGGCCTTGCCTCCCATTTACCATCCATCTTCACAAATCCAAATCCTAAATATTTTAGCTTTGTTGGTTTTGTGGTTCTTGTCTTTTCTGCGTTGACTTTTAATCCGAGTTTTCTCTCTATCCATTTTGTTATGGTGTTCATAACTCTGTTGGCAGCTGCACTACTTCCTACTGCTATTACACAGTGAGTAGACCTAAGGAACCTCCCCTTAAGTCTCTCGCAGAACCGTACGTGAACCTCTCAGCTCATACGGCTCCCATTATCCAGCCGATGGCAATATTCCTAACTTCCAGTGTACAAACAGATTCTTATCACGCTTTGCTATTGTGCCAAGCCAATTTTCGGCCCGACGCCTTGCTTTCCGCTTTTTGTACTTTCTACGAACCCAATTAACGAGACAATTATTGATATACCTTAATACATCGTATATTTCTGATTTGTAGAAATGCGTGTAATAGTTAATCCACCCCTGTATCTTTCTATTAAACATATTTGCTATATCCCATAAATCTTTGTCAGGCTTAAGCTGTAATTTCCAACTTCGGACTTCCTTCCGTATGGATTTCTTTGCCTTGTCCCCAATTGCTGGAAGAAAATTTGTAAAGAATTTTCCATACTTATTCTTTGCATGCCTTGGTCTGAATGTATATCCTAGAAAGTCAAAGGATGTATACTCATGATTTCCTTTTCGGTCTTCATCTTTACAATATACAATTCTTGTCTTGTCTAAATTTAATTCTAGCCCAAACACTAGAAATCGTTCTTCTAATCTTCGTTGAAGATATTTTGCCTGTTTTAGGGATACGCAATGTGCTATTCCATCATCTGCATATCTTGCCCAAGGTATGGTTGGGAACTGTTTTGTCATAAAATCATCAAATACATAGTGTAGGAATAGATTTGAGAGTACTGGACTGATTACCCCACCTTGTGGTGTCCCAGAAGTTCTGGTAATGATTGTTCCGTCTTCCATTTGAAATGGTGCAACTAACCACCGTTTGATATACATAATTACCCATGCTTCTTCTGTGTGGCGTTTTACCATTTCTATTAAGTAATCATGCCTTATGTTATCAAAAAGACCTTTAATATCAAATTCAAATACCCAATCTTTCCTCCAACATCGCTCTCTTGTTGTTTCCAATGCTTGTATTGCTGATTTACTTGGTCTGTACCCATAGGAATCATCATAAAATATTGGTTCTACACATGGCTCAAAGTACATTTTAGCTACCATTTGTGCAATCCTGTCTTCTACTGTTGGTATTCCTAAGATACGAGTTCCCCCATTTTTCTTGGGTATCGCTACTGCTCTTACAGGTTTGGGAAAGTAACTTCCTGATGACATTCTATTCCAGATTTTATATAAATTGTTGTTTAAATTCTCCTCAAAACCTTCAATTGATTGGTCATCAACTCCATATGTTCCCTTGTTTGCCTTTACCTTTTCATATGCTTCTTTTACTTTCCATTTTGAAATATTGTATGGCTTTGTTTCTTGCATAAGCTCCTCCTCCTTTCAAAGTTGACTTATTCTTGAAACTGAATAACTCGGGTTCTTCGCTCCATTTCCATTACAGAAACTTCCTCACTACTACAACCCAATCTGCCCCCATGACTGCATCGGTACTCTTATCTTACGGTTCTTCCGCTTGATATACTCCCTTAACATCAGCCCGTGGGTTCCCACGTTCCGTACAGACGCCTGTATTAAGTTCATGCCACCTTTATGCCGCCCACCATCTAGGCAGTAAACAGGTTTCCCCTAGACTTATCCCAGATTAACGACTACCCCCTGGTTTTGATGGAATCTCTACGCTTTCGACACTTTCGTAAGTAGTTCACTTGCTCGTTCATCTCCTTAATACGCACTTGACAGTTTAGATACTGCCTTTTCCTTAACGCTCAATACCATGACTTTTGACCACAGCACCTTAAGGTAGTTTGAAACCTCCACCTGTATGGCGATTTCAGCGGGCCCACCGCCATCATCTGTACAGCATAGCTGTCTTCAAGTAGCTACGCTACTTGGACACGCCTTCGTGGCGCACAGTCATCTGCATATCTAACAAAATTAAGTCCTCTTGCCTCAAGCTCTTTGTCAAGTTCATTAAGCATGATGTTACTGAGTATTGGAGATAGATTTCCTCCTTGCGGGGTTCCCTTGTTGGTTTCTTCATATTTTCCATTGTCCATCACTCCTGCCTTTAGATATTTAGCTATGAGTGATTCTGTGTCTGGGTCTTGTATGATTTTGCCTACAAGGGTCATCAATTTGTCTTGTAGTACATTATCAAAGAACTTCTCAAGGTCAATATCCACTATGTAGATATATCCGTCATTCAGATATTCCAATAGCTTTATGACTGCCTGTTGTGCACGTCTACCCGGCCTGAAGCCGTAGCTGTATTCGCTGAAATGTGGCTCCACTATGGGTGTGATTACTTGCACTATCGCTTGTTCTATGATTCTGTCCATCACTGTAGGTATACCAAGTTTTCGTACTCCTCCCTTTGGCTTTGGTATTTCTACTCTTAGCACCGGCTGTGGTTTGTACTTTCTGTTACGAATACGTTCCTTGATTTCTTCCCAGTTTTCTTTCAGATATTCATCAATTTCGTATACACTTATGTTGTCTATGCCTCCTGCTCCTTTGTTGGCTTTTACCTTCTTGTATGCAAGCAGCATATTCTCTCTTGATAGTATCTGGTCCATTAGTTGTGACATGATTTGTCTCCTTTTCCTGTTTTGCTTTCATGCATATCAACCTTACCTCCTGTGAACCCTTAGCTCCGTTACGACTTTGCTACTTAGGTTCTCGTCAGGCCTATGCATTTACATTCGTAAGTCCATTTGACTTTGAATTGTTCGGTCCTTCCTTGTTTCCAAGTACTATGACCTCTGCTGACTTCTCATGGTTCGTTATTACTACGGTTTTAGCCGTCCATGAGACCTCACGGGATAAGTCCTCTGTCTTTCCTCGTCTACCTGCCTGATCTACCTGCATGGGTTACGATTGCCTTTTGGACTTCGCTGCTTATGGCCAGCTTATCCTCCATGCAAGCCTTGGTATCAGGTTTCTGTCCGTCAGGCTACGATTTCGCTATTGCTTCCTCTCGCCCACACCTCACGATGTGAACCTTGCAAGTCGCTATAGGGTTCGTCGGCAACTACGCCCCTTGTGGACTTTCACCACAGACAGACGGCATGCCCGTCATACCATAAAGAAACACCCTTTTACTTGCAAAAGGGTGTTTCTTTTATTGTATCCTATACAATAAACCACCTGCTATGCAGGTGGTGAGAAATGCTT
>DAIPJA010000033.1:0-14542 GCA_036770525.1 Gudongella sp.
ATCTTCGATTATTCCTGCTCCATGCATTGGATACACTATTCTATCTCCAATTTGAAACATGTAATCCCCTCCTCACATAACTCTACCTTTAAATTATAGCGCAAGGTGGCGATTATGTAAAGTTAATATATTATCACAGAACATTTCACAGTGTCAACACTATTTTTTCACCGCTTATACACATCCAAACCCGTAGTTGGATCAAGCAGATCATTAAGGGTTTGACAATGCAAGGTATGGAAAAGTATAATTAAGTTGAGGCTGAAAAAAGGAGGTAGGATGGATATGGGTAATAACGAAGCAAGACTAATAACCGAATTGCAGGAGCAGGCGGCTGAGGTATTGGTCAGACACAGAAGTATACTGGACATCATGACCAAGCTGGATGAATACAATGCCAGAATCAACAGGGCAATCGCCAAATCCGTTACCTTCTGCGGCTGTATAGAGATCGATGCAAAAAAGCAGGACTTTAATTCGACCTCTCTTAACGATATGCTGGATAAGATGGACTCACATATTGTTGGCGAGATATGCCCGAACTGCAAGGAGATACTGGAGCAGGAAATAGGAGCATATATGTTCTTCCTGGCTTCATTGGCCAACACCCTGGACTTTGATCTTTCAGGCACTATCGCCAAGGAGCTGGACAGAACCAAAACACTGGGAATATACGGAATGAAATAACGCAAGAGGTCGAGCCTCTTGCGTTTTATTTTAGGACGGTATCGATTACTTCCTTCAGATTTCTGACTCTCTTTACACTTAAATTCTCAAACTTGGATTTTACAGAGGCATCAAAGGGAACGAATGCAGTTGTCATACCCATCCGATCGGCCTCCCTAAGTCTTCCATCCAGTGATGGAATTTTTTTTATCTCGCCAGTCAGTCCGACATCGGCCAGAAACACTGTCCCCGACGGAATTGCCTGACCTTTGACCGATGAGACGATACTCATGATCACTGCCAGATTGGAGGATTGCTCCTTTAATTTTATCCCGCCTGTCGTCTTTATAACCACATTCTTGTCATAGAGAGGCATCCCTCCCCTTTGTTCCAGAATGGAGATCAGGGTATTAAGCTGTTCTCTCTTCAAGGCTTCTCCAATCCTCGAGGGATAAGGTGTAAAGGAGTGTGAAACAAGTGACTCGACCTCAAGAATTATTGGCCTCGTTCCTTCCTTTACTACAGTAAGGGCGCTCCCTGACACCTGGCTGCCTTCACTTCTCCTTGTCATAAAATACTCAGACGGGTTGTCTATTGAAAGCAAGCCTTCCTCTGTCATATTGAAAAAACCCATCTCTCCTGTAGATCCATACCTGTTCTTGGTTGAAAATAGGGTCCTCAGCTCCTCGCCGCTGTCACCCTCGATCACAAGCACCGTATCTACAAGATGCTCCAGAGCTCTAACTCCAGCCAGCTCATCCTCCTTGGTCATCTGCCCCACCACGAAAACCATCCTCGGCTTATTTGAGCTTTTTGCAACCTTGACAAGCTCATAGGCACATTCCATCGTCTGTGTAGGCGACCCGGCTCTTGAACCGGGAAATGAGTCCAGCACGAAGGTTTGTATACTATCGACTATCACAAAGTCAGGATCTACCTGGTCTATGACCCCAAGTACTGAATCCATGCTGTTGTCAGATACAATATATAGATCGTCGCTGATATTTTTCAGTATCCTGTCGGCTCTTGCCTTTACCTGCGATGTTGATTCCTCCCCGGTTGCATATAATGCCTTAATTCCTTTTGCAGCAAGATCATTTGCCACCTGAAGGAGAATAGTCGATTTTCCCGCACCGGGCTTTGCTGTGAGTATAGTAATGGAATCCCTGACTATGCCACCGCCCATGACCCTGTCAAACTCCTCCAGAGAGGTTTTTATCCGTTCACTGTTGGAGGTCTTTATCTGCTTGAGTCTTGTAATATCAGCCCTTGGCCTCCGTTCTGAGGTTGAGCCCTCAGATGACCTTGAAAGCTCCTCAAAGGATCCAAAGGCACCACATTCAGGACACTTCCCCATGTATCCAACCATTTCATATCCGCATACCTTGCATTTATTGATTTTAACTGTTTTAGCCAAAGGCATTCACTCTCCGATCAATGTTGTCTCTTTGTAAACTGAAGCTTCTCCCCGTCATAGTCTACCACAATATCCTCGTCTCTTGAAACGCTTCCCTTTAATATCTCCTCTGCCAGCTGATCCTCGATCATCTTTCTGATAGTCCTCTCAAGAGGTCTGGCTCCAAATACAGAATCAAAGCCCTGCTTGGCGATAAATTTCTTCGTCTCATCCGATATTGAAATATTGACCCCTACCTTGCTCATCCTGCTTTCCAGATCCTTAACCATTATCTCCGTTATCTCCATTATCTGGTCTTCCTTCAGACTATGGAATACGATGACCTCATCCAGCCTGTTGAGAAACTCGGGTCTGAAGGTCCTCTTAAGCTCCTCGGTGATTATTTCCTTCATTCTCTCGTATTCCTCTACCTCAATATCGGAGGTTGCAGCAAAACCAAGTACATTCTGTTTCTTGAGAGATGTAGCTCCGGCATTGGAGGTCATTATTATTACGGTGTTCTTGAAATCCACTGTTTTCCCCTTTGAATCAGTAAGTCTTCCATCATCGAGTATCTGGAGCAGCATGTTGAATACATCAGGATGAGCTTTCTCTATCTCATCAAAGAGTATCACAGAATAAGGCTTTCTCCTTACAGCCTCAGTCAGCTGACCTCCCTCGTCGTAGCCTACGTATCCTGGAGGAGAACCAACGAGTCTTGAAACGGAGTGCTTCTCCATATACTCACTCATATCTATCCGTACCATGGCATCTTCATCACCGAACAGAGCCTCCGCAAGTGCCTTGGCAAGATAAGTTTTTCCAACGCCAGTAGGTCCCACGAAGATGAAGCTTCCAATTGGTTTCTTCGGATCCTTAAGACCTACCCTGGCTCTTCTGACCGCTGCAGATATCGACCTGACCGCCTGCTCCTGACCAACGACCTTCTTGTGAAGCAATTCTTCCAGCCTCAAGAGTCTTTCGCTTTCCTCAGTCGTCATCCTGCTTACAGGGACTCCTGTCCAATTTGAAACTATCTCAGCGACCTGATCAAATCCGACGACAAGACTTGTCTCCTGCTTATGTCTTTGCCACTTCAGCTTGTTGCTCTCTATCTGCTCCTTGGTAGTTTTCTCTTCGTCCCTTATCCTCGCTGCCTTTTCAAAGTTCTGAGTGTTTATAGCCTCGTCCTTTTCGTGCTGCAGCTCCTCCAGCCTCTCTTCAAGCTTTTTGAGCTCAGTCGGTGCAACGTAGTTATTGACCCTCAGCTTTGAAGCAGCCTCATCTATTAGGTCTATGGCCTTGTCGGGAAGAAATCTGTCTGCAATGTATCTGTGTGAAAGCTCTGCCGCAGCTTCCAGAGCGTCATCAGTTATCTTGACGCCATGGTGTGCCTCATACCTGTCTCTCAAGCCCTGAAGTATCTTTATTGTGTCGCTTACCGATGGCTCTTCCACAACTATGGGCTGAAGCCTTCTTTCAAGGGCTGAATCCTTTTCAATATGCTTTCTGTACTCATCGATCGTAGTTGCACCCACAATTTGGAGCTCCCCTCTTGCAAGAGTGGGCTTCAATATGTTGGATGCATCGATAGCTCCTTCAGCTGCCCCTGCACCGACTATGGTATGCATCTCGTCGATAAAAAGGATTACATCTCCCTGTTCCTTTAGCTCCTTCATAACTGATTTAAGTCTTTCCTCAAATTCGCCTCTGTACTTCGCTCCTGCAACCATCCCGGGAAGATCAAGGGTCACGATCCTCTTATCCTTAATTATCTCGGGCACGTCACCCTCAACGATTTTTTGGGCTAACCCTTCAGCAATTGCAGTCTTACCTACTCCGGGCTCCCCTATGAGCACAGGATTATTCTTTGTCCTTCTGCTAAGGACCTGTATGACTCTTTCGATTTCCTTGGTCCGTCCTATTACCGGGTCGATTTCTCCATTTTGCGCCATCTTATTGAGATCTATGCTATATTTTTCAAGGTTAGTCGCCTGTTTTTTCTCATTGTTCGGTGTTTGCTGCTTTGCTGTTGCCTCTGTCATCCTCTTGGCTACTTCCTGGGCAAGCTTTGCCGGGTCTACTCCAAGTCTCTTGAGTATAGCAGTAGCTATGCCTTCGCCCTCAGCTATAAGCCCCAGAAGAAGATGCTCCGTGCTTACATAATTGTGCCCGAAGTTCCTGGCCTCGCCAAATGCCAGCTCGAATATTTTCTTTGTTCTTGGAGTCATCCCTACGAGCTCAACGCTTTCAGGACCCATTCCGACGATATCGTAAACCTCTTTCCTTGCTTTCTCAAGAGTCACTCCCATTTCCTTAAGTGTAACTGCTGCAATACCCTGCTCCTCAGCCATGAGTCCCAATAAAAGGTGTTCTGTCCCCACATAGCTGTGATTGAACTTCTTGGCTTCCTCCTGAGCAAGCATTATTGATTTTTGAGCTCTCTCTGTAAATCTTCCAAACATTCCCATATGTTACCTCCACTAATTAAAGTATTCTCTAAGCAGCTCAGCCCTGAGCATGTCCCTCTCAGCCTGGCTCATCGCTCTTCCGTAGCCGCTTTGTATGCTTCCTGCCTTTATCTCTATCATTTCCCTTATCAAATCACTGCCGTTATAATCCTCCAGTAAGGATACATCGCATCCAAGCTTGATCACTGATATTAGCTCCATAGCCTCACGGGAGGAGATTGTCCTTGCATAACGCAGTGCACCAAGAGCCCTGTAAACTCTGTCCTGCAGCTCCAGATTTTTTTTATCAAGCAGGAACAGCCTCGTATTTCTTTCTCTCCTAATAAGCTGATGGACCACACGCTCAAGCTTCTCCAGAATTTCCTCCTCGGTCTCACCAAGGGTGAGCTGGTTGGAAACCTGATACAGATGACCTACAGCTTCAGTCCCCTCGCCATATATCCCCCTGATGGTAAGGCCTATCTTCTTCAAAGCATCTATTATGCCCCCGATATGTCCGGTTATGGACACCGCAGGCATATGGAGCATTACAGATGCTCTCAATCCTGTTCCGGTATTTGTTGGACAAGCCGTCAGATATCCGTACTCTCCATCAAAGGCATAATCCAGTTTATCCTCAAGAGCGTCGTCAACTTGGGAGCAAAGTCCCCACCCTTCAGCAAGTGCCAAGCCCGGCAGAAGAGTCTGAAGCCTGATGTGATCCTCCTCGTTGACCATTATAGTTACTTTTTCATCGTCTCTTACGGAAAATCCACTCTTCTCAGACTGCTCAACCAGCACGGGACTGATCAAATGTTCCTCCATAAGTCTCATTCTTTCCCTGGATTCCAGGGACGACATTTCAAAATGCCGGAAGCTGCCCTCTTCAAAGGAGCTGTCGATAGCATCCCTCACTATTTCAAGAACCTTTCTTGCCTCCTGCTGGTCAGCATATATTGGAAAGGGGTGATCTCTTAAATTCCTTGCTACCCGTATTCTGGTGCTTACGACAACATCATTGTAATCGGTGTCTGAAAGCCACTTAGTCATTGCTCTCACCTCTGTCCTTAAGCTCCAGCTGTTCCTTTACTCTTTTTATCTCATCTCTGATGACAGCTGCTTTTTCATACTCCTCAGCTGAAATAGCCTGCTCAAGCTGTCGGGTCAGCTCCTCGATATCCTTTTTCAGCTTCAATCTAGGAAACCTCTTTTCGGCATCTTTCCCCGGTGCTGAGTGTGTCCATGTATACCCTTAATCACGCCTTTAAGCTCATCTCCAAATGCCTCATAGCATTTTGCGCATCCAAGCTTGCCCGTAGCCTTGAACTTCTCATAGCTCAGTCCGCATTCGGGGCATCTGGTATTTATTGCTAATCCCTCAAAAAGCTTGTGAAGTGGAAATTTCCCGCCTATATGGTCCTGGATACCTGCTGCGCATATCTCACAAAGGTGGTGCTCCTCAACTACCCCATTTATTACTCCAGTATAATGAACTCTTGCTTCTCTTTTTTTACACGATTCGCAAAGCATGACCATTCTCCTTATTTAGTCTATAAGCACCAGTAGTATATTCCTCAAGACAGAAGCTCTAATGACATTTTTGCTCCTTGCATCGCAGTCAAATGCACGATCGCTTATAGCAGCTCGCACTATCTCCGCCTCTTTATTATTTATTATGCCTTCCTCGTTAAGCGCTGTTATGATTTCATTTGCCTTATGCTCAGTTATTGAATCTCCAAGGATGTTCTTCAGTATGTTATTGATGTTTAGGTCGTCCTGAAGCCTGACTTTTACTATCTTAATATACCCACCGCCGCCTCTTCTACTCTCGATATAGTATCCTTTGTAGGGGCTGAATCTCGTACTCAGAACATAATTGATCTGAGACGGTGCGCAATCAAAATAGCTGGCCAGTTCATTTCTCTGTATCTCAATAATTCCGTCAGCCTGCTCCAACAGCTCCTTGATAAAGCTTTCAATGTTGTTGCTGAGTCCAGCCATATGATCAACTCCTTCCTGACTTTGACTTTCTTTGTCTTTTACCCTAAAAAATAACGCTTATTCAGCGTTATTTTAATACTCTTTAGTTTTTGTATAATCGGCTTGGTTCTGAATCATCTCCCGTTCTATGCCTGCACTCTTGTAGGCAGCATCGTAGGTTGTGTCTACCAAGTGCCATTTTCCTTCTATAAGGACCTCGTTCCAGGCATGATATGCGGCAAGGTCAATTCTATATCCCTTAACAAGCTTTGTTGGGATACCATTAAGACGCATCAGCCCTGCGAACAGAGCTGCATAGTCGTAACATATCCCCTTCCCGGAATCGATCGTATCGTCAATATCAGGGATATAATCCGCTTTCAGTGTATTTATCTTATCGAAGTCGTAGCTTATGTTTCCGGTTATATAGGCATATACTTCTCTGAGCTTTTCTGTGTCAGTCTTCTCACTAAGACTCAATGCGTTTGAAAGCTCCATCAGCTTCAAGGAACCGCTCCAGTAAACGGGCTGTGCTGATTCAACATATGAAGGAGCTCCAATGGAATGGACGTTCTCAGTACCTATAACCTGATATCTGTTTCCTTCAATATTCTTCAATATCTTTATGGTGTATAAGCCTTCCCCCAGCTGCAAGGGAATGGCTTCCCCGGTTCTTGTCAGGGGATAAACGTAGTTTTCGCCGCTCTTTTCAACCATTATCCGCATATCCGGACCATACAAAACGCCTTCTATCATTGCAGTGCCTTTCCCGGATGCGATTATATCATATGATGCGTCTCCAAAGGAGCTTGCAGAAAACACAAATAAAAAGACAAATACCAACAGAAGGCCAATAGATCTACCCCGCACACTAAACTCTCCTTTCGGTAGCTGGCTGCCATTTCAGGCCCTATAGCTTTGCGTCCCTGGCTTTCACCAGGTTTGCCTTTATCGTTTGACAGTTCAACGAGAGGACACCTCCCTGTTACTTGTCAACTTAATTATACCACACAATAAGCACATGTAAACCAAATAAAAGCCCGGCTGATTTGATCAGCCGGGCAGTTATTAATGATTTTCTCTTTCAGCCTTGTATTCGTTTATGATCTTTTCTGCGATCATCGCAGGAACTTCCTCGTACCTTGTGAATTCCATGGTGAAGCTTCCTCTTGCTTGAGTCATAGCTCTTAAGTCTATTGCATACTCAAACATCTCAGAATGAGGTGCCTCGGCAGTTATCTTTTGTGAACCGTCGGCCTGCTGCTCCATTCCAAGGATCCTTCCTCTTCTTTTGTTCATATCGCCCATAACATCACCCATGTATGCTTCAGGGATAACTACGTCAACCTTTACGATCGGCTCCAGAAGTACTGGCTTAGCGGCCTCCATACCCTTCTTGAATGCAAGCTGAGCAGCCAACTTGAACGCCATCTCGTTAGAGTCAACGTCATGATATGAACCGTCAAACAATGTAGCCTTAACGTTAACTACAGGACATCCGGCAAGAATACCGTGCTCAAGCGATTCTCTCAAGCCCTTCTCAACTGCAGGCCAGAAGTTTCTTGGAACTGATCCTCCAAATATCTCTTCGGAGAACACAAACTCTTCTTCACACGGTTCGAATCTTACGTGAACATCACCATACTGACCGGCTCCGCCTGATTGCTTCTTATGCTTGCCCTGTACGGAAGCAGTTCCCTTGATCGTCTCTCTGTATGCGATCTTGGGGCTCTTAAGAAGTACATCTACCCCAAAGTTTTGCTTAAGCTTGTCGACAATAACAGTAAGCTGCATGTTTCCCTGTCCGCCGATAAGAAGCTGCTTGGTCTCTGTATTTCTTTCAATAACGAAGGTTGGATCCTCATCCATAAGCTTGTTGAGGGATGTACCGATCTTTTCCTCGTCGCCCTTGTTCTTTGGCTCAACTGCCATGAAAAGTGTAGGCTGAGGATAGCTTATCGTATCGTAAAGTGTTTGGTTTCCCTTATCGCAAAGAGTATCCCCTGTCTGGGTATAGTTGAGCTTTGATGTGGCTCCAATGTCCCCTGCCTGGATCTCAGTTACCTCAAGCTGGTTCTTTCCTCTCAAAAGGAACAATCCGCCAAGCTTCTCAGCCTTATCCTTAGTAGAGTTGAAAACCTCTGTGTCCTTTGTTATCTTGCCTGAGACGACCTTAAATAAAGTCAGTTTGCCGACGAATGGGTCAACGATAGTCTTGAAAACTACTGCCGAGAACGGTTCGTTGACATCGACCTTTCTAATTATCTCCTTGTCATCCTTGGTTCCCTTGAAGGTCCCTACGTCTGCAGGAGATGGAATATATTTCTGGATCATTTCAAGAATGAAGTCAGCACCGATCGTTTTCTCAGCTGAGCCAACCACCAATGGTGCCAGGTCTCCGGATGCAACAGATGCCTTAATACCCTTTTCAACCTCTTCAGGCGTAAACTCCTCGCCTTCGAAGTACTTCTCCATAAGTTCCTCGTCTGATTCAGCAATTTTTTCCATCAGGCTTTCTCTGATTTCCTCCACTGCTGATTTCATGTCTTCCGGGACAGGTATCTCCTTCCTTACCTTCCCGTTGTATTCATATGCTTTTCCATCTATAACGCTAACGAAGCCCCTGAAATCGTTTGACAAGCCTATTGGAAGAGCAAAAGGTATGATCTTCTCGCCCAGCTCTGATTTCAGATCCTCCAGCAATTTTTCAAAGTTTATATTCTCCTTGTCCATCTTATTTACGAAGACGATCCTTGGAGTTGAATATTTTTCAAGATTTTTCCACGCTTTCTCCGTGCCCACCTCTATACCTGAGGAAACGTCAACAAGAAGAATTGAGCCTTCACTGGCTCTTTTGGCTCCGTACATCTCGCCAACGAAGTCGAAATATCCGGGAGTGTCAAGCAGATTGAATTTGTAGTTGTCCCACTCAACGGGGATAACAGATGTTCCGATAGAGACCTTTCTTGCAATCTCCTGCTTGTCGAAGTCAGATACTGTATTTCCGTCAGTTACCTTTCCTTGTCTTGTAGTAACACCTGTTGCAAAGAGGATTGCTTCAGTTAAAGTGGTTTTTCCGTTGCTGCTGTGTCCAAGCAAAGCTACATTTCTGATTTTATCCGTAGGATAAGCTTTCAAGATACATTCCCCCCAACTAAATTTAAGTACAACGAGGCTAAAACATCCGCCAACTACGCACGCTGCACAGACCATTTTCGTACCCTATGACCCGGGACCTGACCATCTATTATGGAAACGGTATAGTGCGATTGCTAATGTTGATTCAAGATCATCTCAACCCTTTTAAATTAAAGCAATTTTCAAACAAGTTGAAATACTACACCCATACATTATAACATGAAACCTTTTCATAATCAAAAAATAATTTACCGGCACAGAGGCTGCTCTGGTGCCGGTTTTACAGGTCTATAAAGTGATTATCTCATACCCTTGTGCTATGTACTGCTCCATCGAAGGATGTCCCTGCAAGTCTCCCTTAAGTGGTATCCCGGTTGTCTCATTAAACTCAAGGCATCCAAGCTTTGACAGAGCAAGCCCTGCATATGCAATCAAACAAGCCTTTTTCCTTGGCTTTAAGGTACAATGGATTTTTAGATTCCTCAAGGGGCTTTAGTAGCTGCACCGCCTCTCCCTCCATCACTATTAACGCCTTTATCCCCTTTGAATCCAGATCAAGAGCGTTCAGAAGCAGGTGGGCAAAGCACATCTCATTTCCTCTGAATGCAAAAAATGCAATTTTTCTCATATCCACTCCTCCTAATATAATACAGATTCCCAGTTATCCATACCGGCAAGCTTCCAAAAATATAAAGAGGCAACTGTACAGTAAGGGGTCAGCTTAGCCCTGAGCAACTCAAAGTCAGTCTTTGAAAGCTCCTTGAGTCCATAAGCTCTCATTATGCCTCTCCTGATACCCAGGTCCAGGTAGCTGAATACGTTTGGTCTCTGAAGGGAGAAAATCAGCATCATCTCGGCTGTCCAAACTCCTACCCCCTTTAAAGATACCAGGGTATCTATAACCTCCTGATCCTCCATTGAATGCAAGGCATTAAAGTCTATTTTCCTTTCTATAGAGGCCCTTGCAGCCCCCAATATATACTCTGTTTTCCTACCACTAAGACCGCATGATCTCAATTCATCAAAGGACAACCCGGATATGCTTTCAGCGGATATTTCCCCGGCCTTCTGTGACAGCCTTTCCTTGACTGTTTCTGCTGCTTTGGTCGAGATCTGCTGGCTTATGATACTCGAAACCAGAGCCTTGAAAATGTCAGGCTCCACAGCTCTTTCCACATGACCAAGAGACCCTATAAGCCTGTTCATTGTTTCATCTGAAAAGCGCAGATGATTCTTCTCTGTTTCACCATACATAAATATTTCCATTGAATACCTCATTCGTTTCTTTATTTTATTAACATATGCTATAATCTTATCAATAATCAGAAGGGAGAAATCATGATGCCCAATTCTACGACTGAACAAAAAAAACTTAAGGAAAAAGAGATCATCAGCCTTATGATCTCCATCTACTGCAAAGGAAACGGTCATACCAAAATTGGACTATGCGATTCCTGCGAAGCCCTTGAGAAATACTCACTTAGAAGGATCGAAATCTGCCCTTATTCGGATACGAAAACCTTTTGCTCAGCATGCAAGACCCATTGCTTTGCTCCTGAAGAGAGGGAGAAAATCCGCACAGTCATGAGATACTCCGGACCGAGAATGCTCTTCCATAATCCAGTCATGCTCTTAAAGCACCTTATTCTGGGCTGATATTCAGCTCTTATCTACAGCATAGCTTGCAGTTTCTACCGGGAGTCCCTTATCCTTAAGCCTTCTTTCAACATTGTCCTTGACTATGGAGTAAATAAATACAAACAGCGGCACTCCGATGACAAGACCTATAAAGCCAAGGAATTTTCCTGCAACTAGCAGGGAGAACAATATCCAGAAAGCCGATATCCCGAGAGTATCTCCAAGAATTTTTGGACCCAGAAAATTTCCGTCAAACTGCTGGATCAATAGAATTTGAACAAGAAACCAGAATGCCTTTATTGGTGAAGCTGTAAGTATGATGAAGAATGACGGGACCATTCCGATAAAAGGACCAAAGAACGGTATGATATTTGTTACACCTATAATAAATGATACAAGTACTGGATAGGGCATTTTGAAAAATACCATGAATCCGTAGTTTATTAATGCAATTATTGCTGAATCAAGTATCTTCCCTCCAAGAAACCTTCCGAATATATGGTCTGCACGTCTTGTCAGTTCTATGATCCTGTTGGCTCTCGTATCAGAAAACAGACCGTAGGTAACCTTCCTTGACAAAGCTTTGAACCTTTCCTTGTCTGATAAAAGGTATATTGATACGATAACTCCCAATACGATATTCCATACACTTGATAGAACTACTGCCACTATCCCACCCAAAACAGGAAGAAGTCCTGTAAGGAATCTCATCAAATTATCCAAGAACTCATTCCAGTAGCCTACCACCAGGTCCAGGTATTCCTGCCTGATATTTATCCCTTCAACGAACTCGACCACCCATCCGGTGATATTATCAAAGTTTGCCGTGATATCGTTTACTACCTTTATTATCGAAGCTATGATCTGAGGAAATATTATAGAAACAAAGAAGTAAAGAAATACAGCTATTATGGCATAGGTAATAATAAGGCTTACAGGCCTTAACACCTTGAGCTTGGTTTTTTTCGGAAGGACAGGCTTCAGCAAATATCTCTCTACTGCCTCCATAACGAAGTTCACCAGATAAGCCATTGAGGCTCCAATGATAATTGGCTGCATACTTTTCATGAATCCATGGACTGTTCCCTTGAAGGCTCCATAATTTGATGCTATCAAATAGAATGCTATACTCAGAGCAATAACCACGAAGCTGTATATAGCTATTGTAATGTACTTTACATTCCTTTCAACCTTCATACAAGGCTCCTTGCCTCCTCAGTCCAGCCAAACAGCCCGCCGGTATGGATGAAGAGTATATTCTTGTAATTCCTCAGATTTCCCTTTTTAAGCTCAGAATATAAACCATACATCGCCTTCCCGGTGTAGACCGGGTCTAGGATTATCCCTTCTGTCATAGAAAAATGCCTTATAAAGTCTATCTCTTCCTTTCGGCTTAAGGCATATCCAAGCCCCGGGTATCCATCTATGATTTTAATATCACCAGGTTCCAGCTTCGACCCTGCTCCAGTCATCTCACCGATTTCCTCAAGAAGACCCATCACGATCCCCCTGAATCCTTCTGCGGTTCCTGCTATGTTAAATCCAATAATATCCTTCCTGTTTCCATTTATCTCATTTCCATAAAGAAGTCCCGAGAAGGTTCCTCCTGAGCCAACAGTAGCTACTATTGCATCAAACTCTATGCCCATTTTCTCTTCCTGCTCAAGGATCTCATTGAATGCATTTATATAACCGAATGAACCGATGCCGTTTGAAGCACCTTCGGGAAGTATGTATGCCTTATGCCCCTCTACAGAAAGCTTATCATCCTCCTCCTGCATGATCTCTCCCCTTGAGCTGGAGTACTCCTCGGGAGTAATGAATCTTACTGTTGCCCCAAGCATTTTGTCTAGAAACAGGTTCCCCTCAGCTACCTGACGCTCAGTACCCCTTAGAACCAGTCTTGAGCCCATGCCCAGTCTTGCCGCAACCGCTGCAGTTGCCCTTGCATGGTTTGACTGTATGCCTCCGCAGGTAATTAGGTAGTCACAGCCCGAATCTATAGCCTCCTTCACAGCGAATTCAAGCTTTCTGACCTTGTTACCCGATATTTCGGAACCGGTCTGATCATCTCTCTTGATCCAAATATCGACTCCAAGCTCCTCGCTGAACCTGTCGAGGTGATCGATCCTGGTAGGTAAATTGGCAAGTTCAATTTTCTTCGGCATCTTCATACTTTCGCTCCTCCCATTATTGGACTGCTCCTGCCTTATCTATGGGAAAGAATCTGTATACAACCTTTCCCTTAAGCTGACTAAAGCTTATAAAACCAAGATTTCTGCTGTCAAGACTGTTGCCTCTGTTGTCGCCCATTACAAAGACCTTTCCTTCAGGAATGACTTCCTCCTCCATGCCCATAGCCACCGTGTAGGTTTCGCCATTTACATAATCCTCTGACAAGGCTTCGCCATTGAGATAGACCTTGCCATCAGCTATAAGTATCCTGTCACCCGGAATCCCTATGACCCTCTTGATCAATATATTTTTTTCAGCAGGTCTTCCCAGCCTATAATTTATGCTGTTGGCAATTTCCTCAAGCTCATTTATCATATTTATAAAAATCCCGCTCTTAACAGAGTTCTTGTTGAGGATTACAACATCGCCTCTCTCCGGACCTGACAAAATATATCCCAACTTATATACGAAGACCCTGTCATTCTCTTGAAAGGTTGGTTCCATCGACTGCTCTTTTACCTGAGTAACCGTAGCTATATTCGATACTATAAAAAGAGCTACAAACATGGCAACAGCTAAAGAAATCAACCAATCCGCCATTTCACTGCCCTTTCCTTTTCTTTCCTTCAAATATATCATCCCTTTACATGATTTCTTTATCGCTTCCTGAAAAATCCAACTATGAAAATAATCATTATAACAGCAAACAATCCCAGAATAACAAACGGCAATATACTCATAAGGATACTCCCTTCAGCCATATAATGATCCTGCCACTTAAGAACTAATACTACAGGTGGTCAGCATCCGCTGCCCTAATGATCCTATAGCCTTTATCAGTAAGCTCCAGCTCTGTCAATGAAGTCCCCAGAAACACTGGAATTTTAGCAAATCCATCCATTCCCTGACCGCTGATTATCGTCATTAAAGCACGTATGGTCACACCATGTGTCACTACAAGTACATTTTCCTCTCCACAGGACCCTATAGTTTCAAGAGCTTTTGACGCTCTGTCAAAAAGCTGCTCAATATTTTCACCACCTACAGAGGTATACCTGTCGGGATCAGTTTTATAGGTGCTGTATTCTAAAGGATACAA
>DAIPJA010000034.1:0-14456 GCA_036770525.1 Gudongella sp.
AGCGCAGGCTATACTTGAAACAGGCTGGGGACAAAGCGTACCAAGCGATAAATACACCGGCAAAAAGTCAAATAACCTTTTCGGCATTAAGCAAAAGGGGAATGAGGATTATGTAATATCCAACACCTGGGAGGTATACAACGGAGTGACCTACAGGATCGATGCCAAGTTCAGAGCCTACAAGGATCCCAAGGAAAGCTGGAATGACCATAAGGCATTGCTTCTTAATGCTGAAAGATACCAGATATTCAGGGATGTAATGCACGATTACACCTCAGGTGCCTGGGCTATTAGAAGAGCAGGCTATGCAACGGATCCCCAATATCCATTGAAGCTCATAAGACTTGTAAATCAATATAACCTCCAGGAGCTGGACAGGATAATTTTTTAGAGAGGAATAACCATGAGAATAGGCTATGCATGCCTTACGAGGGGAATACCCTATACAGAAATAAAGGGAACAGTTCAAAAAAATGCCACAGAAGCAAGGTTGAGGGATATAATCGCCCACAACCTTGCTTCACTTGACAGGATTCTTGATTACAACAGAGACAACAGTATAAATATGTTTCGAATAAGCTCGGATATCATACCATTTGGCTCAAGTCCGGTCAACATACTCCAATGGGACAAGGACTTTGATGCGGAGCTGGCTGCAATGGGGAAAAAGCTTAAAGAATACGACATCAGAGTTTCAATGCATCCTGGTCAATACACTGTCCTTAATTCACCAAGGACAGAGGTCGTTGAAAGGGCTGTTCTTGACCTCGAATACCATGTAAGGTTTTTAGAGGCTTTGGGAACAGATGCTTCCAATAAGATAATTATTCATGTGGGGGGAGCTTATGGAGACAAGCTGTCCGCCATGGATGCATTTGTTGAAAACTGGGACAGACTTAAGGACTCAATAAAGTCCAGACTCGTAATTGAAAATGACGACAGGACTTACACCATTGAAGATGTGCTCCAGCTGGGAATAAGAAGAAATATCCCTGTGGTATTTGACAATCTTCACCATAGGGTTAACGGAAATACAGGATCCGATTTGACATGGATCAAAGAGGCTGGTAAGACCTGGAAGCAAAATGACGGCGTACAAAAGATCCACTATTCACAGCAGGACGATAGCAAAAGCCCAGGTGCACACTCAGGAACAATAGATATCGATAAATTCCTGAAATATGTTGAAGAAACCTCAGAGACAGACTTCGACATAATGCTTGAGGTCAAGGACAAGAACCTCTCGGCAGTTAAGGCAATAAATGCTCTGGATACAAAGAATATCATCCAGCTCGAGAAAGAGTGGAGCAGATATAAGTATAATGTGCTGGAAAACTCCCCAAGGATATACCAGGAAATAAGAGAGCTCCTTAAGGATAAATCATCATATCCCGTAATCGAATTCTACAAGCTTTTGGACCAGGCACTTAACACTGCCCCTACACCGGGAACCTCAGTTAACGCCCTGGAGCATGTCTGGGGATATTTCAAGGACATCGCAGACGATAAGGAAAGAGCATGGTACTCTAAAACCATCAACTCAGCCTCTGCAGACTCTTTATCTCTTGGTGCTGTCAAGCGCAGGCTATGGACTATGGTTGAAAAATACGATGAAAAGTACCTTAAGAATTCCTATTATTTTCACTTTTAATTGACGCACCAATCCTAAATGTAAGGAGAGAATGGTAAATGATAGAGTTTGTATGTATCAACTGTGGAGAAAGGTATCCTGAAAACGCAAAGGAATACAGGTGTAAATGCGGAGGTCTTTTTGACCTGGCACCTGTGAAGACTGACTTTGATTTTCACAAGCAACTCAGTATAAAAGACATGTCGCTATGGAGATATGAGGAGGCTTTGCCCTATACAGGTGAAGCCGCATCGGAGATAACCATGGGGGAAGGTCTTACTCCACTGGTCAAAGTACAGGATGGTTTATTGGGTAAGGCTGAGTATTTCATGCCTACCCTGTCCTTTAAGGACAGAGGGGCTGTTATGCTGGTGCTTCATGCCAGGAAGATGGGATTCAAAAGTCTTGCCATAGACAGCAGTGGAAATGCGGCCACAGCAGTTGCGGCATACAGCGCCCGCGCAGGCATCAAATGCTGTGTCTTTGTCCCTGAAAGCACCTCAGAAAAAAAGCTTGCACAGATAAAGGCGCATGGGGCTGAAATAAACCTTATAAAGGGACCAAGGGAGGCTTCCGGCGCTGCAGCAAGGGAATATGTCGAGAAGAACGATTCATTCTATGCCAGCCACATATATAATCCATTGTTCTATCAGGGAACAAAGACATACTTTTACGAGGTCTTCGAACAGCTGGGAGGTAGATTTCCCGATGGCTTCATAATCCCTGTGGGCAATGGAACATTGATACTTGGAGCTGAAAAGGCGTTTGAGGAGCTGCAGGATGCAGGAGTGATAGATAAGTGGCCCAGGATAATAGGAGTTCAGGCATCAGGGTGTGCACCCATCTATAGGGCATTCAAGGAGGGTCTTGATGTAGTGCCTCAAATTGAGTCATCAGGAACTGAAGCAGAAGGGATAGCCATAGCCGCTCCAGCAAGAGGAGAACAGATTCTAAAGGTAATAAGAAAATCCGGCGGGGATATGGTTGCTATCAATGACGATGAGACTCTGAAGGCACGAGCCATGCTGGCGGCTAAAGGAATTTATGTGGAAATAACATCAGCCGTAAATTATGCAGCTTACTTAAGAATAATGGCGGAAAATGCGGAAAAACTATGGGTAATCCCATTCTGCGGAGCAGGGATAAAAAGTAGTTGACATATATTTTTAATGGTTGTATAATAAAATCAATCCAAAGAAATTAGCACTCACTACATGAGAGTGCTAATAAAAACCAATAGAAAGGAGTTGTTGATCATGGCAAGCTTGATACCTTTTAACAAAAAAGGAAACAGGTTGATGGGTCCGGGCTTCGGTGATTTCTATGGTATGCTGGATGATTTTTTCAGCGACGATTTTATGCCGAGAAGAAGCCTGGTCAGGGACACCTTCAAGGTGGACGTAGTTGATAAGGAGAAGGAGTATGTAATCGAGGCTGAGCTCCCTGGTGTTAAGAAGGAAGAGATATCTCTCGATATCCACGACGGTCAGCTCAGGATCTCCATTGAGAGAGAGGAGAAGGTCGACGAGGAGAAGAAAAATTACATCCACAAGGAAAGAAGATACTGCTCAATGAGCAGATCTGTATATCTTGGGGATGCATCAGCGGATTCAATCAAAGCAAAGCTCGATAACGGCGTTCTTACAATTACCATACCAAAAGCAGAAAAGCCTGAAGTAAAAAGCAAAATCGAAATCGAGTAACAGGAAGCGGGGAAAGCAAAACCCCCGCTTTTTTAATCTGATTTACATTTTATAATCCGTAGGGGCAGACGACCCTGTCTGCCCGATCTTTTAATCCCAAGTTTTGTAGGGGCAGACGACCCTGTCTGCCTGATCCTGTCATCCCGACCAACGCGGAGGGATCTCCTCTTTTACTACCTACTATCTACTACCTACTACCTACTTAACTATAATCTTTCCCTATAAAATCTAAATTCTGATTAAAAACTCTTATTTCAAGGTATATGTATAAAAACTAACTCCAAAGGAGGAAATACAATGAATGTAATAATCTATTCAACACCTACCTGACCTTGGTGCACAAAGGTAAAGGATTACCTAAACCAGAAGAACATCAGCTTCACTGACTACGATGTATCCAAGGACTACAACAAGGCAGTGGAAATGGTCCAAAAATCAGGTCAAAGAGGAGTACCGGTAATAGACATTAATGGTCAGATCATAGTAGGATTCGACAAGGCAAGCATAGATCAAATACTTGGATTATAGTGGAAAATGGCTCCCTGAAAGGGGAGCCATAGTTTTGGACAAATTTACAATAATATATAGCTACCTATTTTAATCCATGGTATAATGGTAGGGTATGGAGGTGAGATAATTGGCAAGACCAATGAAAGCAAGAAAGGTATGCTGTTTACCGGAAACAAATCTATTCGGCCCCCTCAACAGAAGACATGCAACAGGGGATGAAATAGTCATGTCCGTTGAAGAGTATGAAACAATAAGACTCATAGATCAGGAAGGCTTAATGCAGGAAGAATGTGCAGACAGAATGGATGTCGCTCGTACGACAGTACAGAGGATATACATTTCAGCTCGTAAGAAGCTGGCAGAAGCAATCGTGGAAGGAGTAACTCTTAAAATCGAGGGTGGCTCATATAAGCTATGCTCCGATGATGAGCAAGACCACTTCTTCTGTAAGAATTGCAGGATGCACCCCAGCAGACAAAGAAGAAGGCATCAGGGAATGTACAGAAGTCAGGAATAATAATAGAAAGAAGGTTTATTAATGAGTGAAAACTGTAACAGCAGCTGCAGCACCTGCAGTGTTGAGTGTAACGACAGAACAGCTGCTCACAATGAATTCGCTGCAAAGATGAACGAGGTAAGCAACGTTAAAAAGGTGATCGGAGTGGTAAGCGGTAAGGGTGGAGTAGGAAAATCTCTTGTAACCTCGATGCTTGCCATAAACATGAACAAGAGAGGCTTTAAGACTGCCATAATGGATGCTGACATAACAGGACCCTCGATCCCAAAATCCTTTGGTATCGACGGCAAGGCAGTATCGAACGGCAAGAGCTTGATTCCAAGGATAAGTGACAATGGAATCAAGATAATGTCAGTGAACCTGATACTTGAAAATGAATCCGATCCTGTAATCTGGAGAGGCCCCATAGTTGCCGGTGTGGTAAAGCAATTCTGGACTGATGTGGAGTGGGGAGATATAGACTACATGTTCGTTGATATGCCTCCTGGAACAGGAGACGTTCCACTGACTGTATTCCAGTCACTTCCTGTTGATGGGATCATCATCGTGACATCACCACAGGAGCTTGTATCCATGATTGTTGCCAAGGCAGCTAAAATGGCTAGGATGATGAATGTTCCAATAATAGGCCTGGTGGAGAATATGTCCTACTTTGAATGCCCGGATTGCGGCAAGAAAGTAAATATATTTGGTGAAAGCAGAGTCGAGGAGGTAGCTGCAGAGCAGTGGATCCTTAATTATGCCAGAGTACCTATAAATCCGAATATAGCGGCAGCAGTCGACAACGGAGCAATAGAGCATATAGACGTCAGCGTCCTCGATGATCTTGCAGCTGCCTTATAATAACCAATAAGAGAGACTGGTAAGCCAGTCTCTTTTCGAATAATGACAGGAGGAACTGATGAACACTAAGAAATTAGCATTTTCAGCAATGTTTGTAGCCCTGGGTATATTGTTGCCGATGATATTCCACAGCTTCAATATGGGCGGACAGATTTTTTTACCAATGCATATCCCGGTACTTATGGCAGGACTACTGTTGGGACCATTATCAGGTTTACTTGTAGGAGTACTCACTCCAATACTTAGCAGCCTTTTGACAGGTATGCCCCCAATGTTCCCAATGCTGCCGATCATGATTTTCGAGCTTGGAGTATACGGACTTTCCTCAGGATATATCGGTAAGGTGCTGAATGGCAGAGTCTATATCCCGCTGTTGGCAGGGATGGTCGACGGAAGGATAGCTGCAGGTATAGTAGTATTCATACTGTCAAGGGGCTTTGGAGCTCAGCTGTCGCCGATCCCATTCATTAAAGGAGCAATAATCACTGGTCTTCCAGGCATACTTATCCAGCTTGCCGTAATACCGCCACTTGTAAAGCTTTTAAGAAGGCATATAAGCCTATAGACATCTTATCACAAGGATTTCACAGAACCCTCACTTGACTACTGGTGAGGGTTGAACTATACTTCACTTAATTGATACGTCTGTAAAATAAGGAGAATCAAATGAAAAAATTGAACAAACCAAGAAAACCATTATTGTATTATTATGTAATAGCAATGTTGATAGTCATCCTTTTGAATTCCTATGTGTTCCCCAGGATGATGAAGTCGCAGATCAAACCGATCGACTACGGCACCTTCCTTCAGAAGCTTGAGAATGGCGAGATAGACGTTGTAGAGATCAAGGACAACCAGATATATCTCCAGGGCAAAGGAGATGATCCAGAACTGTTTACTACGGGTACCATGGACGACCCTCAGCTGGTGGACAGGCTTTATTCTGCCGGAGTAACCTTCTCGAGAGTTGTCACTGACACGACTCCCACACTGGGAAGCCAAATATTTTCATGGCTTATCACCATAGCCATATTCGTAGGAATAGGACAGCTTTTCTCAAGATACATGCAAAAGAAGATGATGGGCGGCAACGACGTACTATCATTTGGAAAGAGCAATGCAAAGATCTATGTGGAGTCAAAGACAGGGAAGACCTTTGATGACGTAGCAGGACAGGAGGAAGCAAAGGAGGCTCTCGAGGAAATAGTGGACTTTCTTCACAATCCCTCTAAATACAAGGACATCGGGGCAAATCTTCCAAAGGGAGCCTTGCTAGTGGGACCTCCGGGAACAGGTAAGACCCTTCTTGCAAGAGCAGTAGCCGGAGAAGCAAAGGTGCCATTTTTCTCGATCTCCGGGTCGGAGTTCGTGCAGATGTTCGTTGGTATGGGAGCTGCTAAGGTAAGGGATCTTTTCAAGCAGGCACAGGAGAAGGCTCCATGTATAGTGTTTATCGACGAGATAGACACCATAGGAAAGAAAAGAGACTCCTCAGGTTTTAACAGTAACGATGAAAGAGAGCAGACTCTGAATCAGCTTTTAACTGAGATGGATGGCTTTGACGGTAAGGAAGGGGTTGTAATACTCGCTGCCACAAACAGACCTGAATCCCTCGACAAGGCACTGCTAAGACCAGGACGATTCGACAGGAGAATACCTGTTGAGCTGCCGGATCTTCAGGGCAGGGAAGCGATCCTTAAGGTCCACGCAAGAAATGTAAAGGTAGAGCCTGACCTTGACTATAATGCAATAGCAAGGGCAACCGCCGGTGCCAACGGGGCTGAGCTTGCAAATATAATCAACGAGGCCGCTATAAGGGCAGTCAAGATGGGTAGAGAAACCATTAACCAGTCGGACCTTGAGGAATCAGTAGAGGTAGTTTTGGCAGGATACCAAAGAAAGCAGGCAGTAATTTCAACCAAGGAAAAGAGGATAATTGCATACCACGAGATAGGTCACGCGCTTGTTGCCGCAAAGCAGACGGACTCAGATCCGGTCCATAAGATAACCATAATACCGAGGACCTCGGGAGCGCTGGGCTATACAATGCAGGTAGCTGAACAGGAAAGTGTCCTTATGAGCAAAGAGGAGCTGTTCAACAAGATAGTAACAATCACTGGGGGAAGGGCAGCAGAGGAAATAGTGTTCGGCTCCATTACCTCAGGTGCTTCAAACGACATAGAGCAGGCAACTAAGATAGCCCGTGCAATGGTAACCCGCTTTGGAATGAGCGACACCTTCGGAATGATGGCACTTGAAACGCAGACCAACCAATACCTGGGAGGAGATACATCACTCACCTGCTCAAGCGAGACCTCATCAAAGGTTGACGCAGAGGTTCTGGCGATAATAAAAAATGCCCATCAAAGGGCAAGGGATATTCTGACTGAAAACATTGACAAGCTTCGAGAACTTTCAAATTATTTGCTTGAGATGGAAACCATCACAGGAGCGCAGTTTATGGAAATACTCAACAAAGGCAATTGACGATTGACAAGGGCTATAAATGTCATCCCGACCAGCGTGGAGGGATCTCTCTTCTAGTTGGAATGTTGGAGTGTTGGAAAAGTTGGAACATAGAAAAATTGTTAGCGTAGGGGCGAGCATTGCTCGCCTTTTCTATTTTTCTTAATTCTTGGCTCTAAGTCCTTAGCTATCTTCTGGACATGACATCCTATGTTTTGTAGGGGCAGACGACTCTGTCTACCCGTTTCTGTTACTGTCATCCTGAGTGTCAGCGAAGGATCTTGTCTTTCAGCTATTCACTATTCACTGTAATCTAATCACTCAAAAATTTTGCCCGCAAAATTTTTGCCGTCTCCTCCGGGTCCAGATTCTCAACCTCAAAAACATAATTTTTCGGATTATGCTCATACATGGGATCATAGTAATCCCTCATCAATTCCTCAACAACCACGGGATAATTACCACTTTTTACATCAGAAATATACTTATCTATTGTTTCATTCCCGACTCTTTTCCTCAAATGATTCAATGCTTCAATAAGCTCATCGTCAGTATCATAGACATAATCAGCCATAATGTTTTTTATTCTCTGCTCCATTGGAGCAGTAACCCTTACATGCTTCCCATTTCTTATCTTTTCAAAAATGTATTCAGGAATGACCGATCTTCCGATCCTTTTGCTTTCACCTTCAGCAAAAACAAGATTTCCCTTTCTGCCTGCAAGCTCCTCAAAAACCAGCGACTCGAACATTTTTTGACTGTTAGGCTCACCTAGTCCGACTGCACCAAGTGTAGACCCTCTGTGGTTTGCACAAGCCTCAAGATCAAGCACATCAGCTCCCTGAGCTCTCAAAGCATCCAGAACCTGAGTCTTGCCAGTACCGGTATTTCCATATAGTACAACCAGCTCAACAGGAGTAGCTATTTTAGGTAAATTTTCATTGATATATGCCCTGTATGCCTTATATCCTCCGTCAAGCTTTAATGCACCTATCTTCAAACTCCTTAAAAGACTTACTATACTCGTACTCCTGAATCCGCCTCTGGCGCAAAAGAACACCATGTGGGGGTAATCCTTGCTTATTTGAAGAAGCTCCTGAAACATCTGCGGCAGCCTCTTGGAAACTGCCTCGATCCCAAGCATCTTTGCCTTATCTACACTTTCCTGAGCATAGGCAGTACCGACCTCAGCCCTTTCCTCATTTGTAAAAATGGGAATATTTATGGCTCCGGGAATAGTCTCCTCCTTGAATTCCAGGGGAGTTCTTACGTCTATTAAAATGTAATCTCCTGAGGACAGCTTATCTCTAAGATCCTCGTATTTTATATCTGTAAACATGATCGACCTCTTGATGTTAGATTTTCTACTTTTCTATTATATACTAAAATCCTTCACAGTAAAGCAATTGCAAAAATCTATATAAAAATCCTTCGATCTAATGTAAAATAATAGGATAAGAATACAAGGAGTGAAGAGATGGATAAGCTTGGAATTGCTAAGAAATACTTATATGACAATGATTTGAAGCTGGTAGTTATGAAGGATGGAATACCCCTTGCAATCTCTACAGACAGAGGCATAAAGCCTGTTTATGATGTATACACCAAGGAGCTTCATCATCTTGAGGGAGCATACATTGCAGACAGAGTGACAGGCAAGGCTGCAGCTATGCTTCTATCAGAGGCAGGAATTAAGGGGATATATACAGATCTTATCAGCGATGCTGCAATAGAGATACTTGAGCAGTACCCTATACTTGTTGAATATAAGAAAAGAGTACCATATATACTGAACCGCGAGGGCAACGATATGTGCCCAATTGAGAAGATATCTAGAAGAGTTGACGATGTTGAAGGACTTATTAAAGGAATAGAGGAGTTCTTCGTTCAGGTAGGAATGACAAGAAGGGGAGCAAGATGAGCTCAGAGAAAAGAAAAGCGATCCTACAGATAATCATTGCAGCCATACTCTTAAGCACTGGTGGAATAATTCTTAAGTTCATAGACATGCCCTCCATGGCAATAGCTGGATCAAGGGCTGTATTTTCTGCTGCTGTGGTCTGGCTCTATTTAAGAAGGCCCAGGTTCACATTTTCAAAGGCTCAGATATCTGGAGCGATCTGCTATTCCTCCATGGTTATTCTTTTTATTGTAGCAAATAAGCTTACAACTGCAGCCAATGCAATAATTCTACAATTCACTGCGCCTATTTGGGTAGCTTTACTCGGTGCGTTTATCCTTAAGGAAAGACCAAGATGGTATGACATAATAGCAATAATCTTCACTGGAGTAGGTATGCTCCTTTTCTTTCTTGATGATATGGGAGGAGGAAGTGTTGCAGGAAATATAGTATCTGTTATCAGCGGGATAGCTTTAGCGGGTGTGACAATTTCTCTCAGATTTCAAAAGGATGGATCCCCCGTTGAAACAACTCTTTTAGGGCATTTGATAACCATAGCCATAGGTATACCTTTTCTATTTGGAGCAAGCTTCAACTTGCAAAATATAATTGGAATATTCCTTCTTGGCACGTTTCAGCTGGGGTTAGCTTATATTTTTTATTCACTGGCGATCAGGCATCTTACAGCAATGGAGACCATACTTATTATGGTGTTGGAGCCAATCTTAAATCCAATCTGGGTATTCCTCTATAACGGCGAAAGACCAGGATTTATGTCGCTTATTGGGGGTATAATAGTAGTGGGAACGATCGTGTGGAGAGGTGTCATTTCAAGCCGTAATTACCAAATCGAAGAAAATAAATCTGTAAAGCATCAAATTTAAACCTGTGACAAAACTAAAATAAAATGATAAATATCGTATTAAAGGTAGTCGATTCAATAAAGCCTGACAGATTGGGACCCCTCATCCTGAAGTCCGCCTATGTGGTCGAAGCCTCAGCAGGTGCGTTTCGTGGCAGGGTAAAGGAAGGGGACAGGGTACACATTGTACCAAATGAGTAGCGGCCTGTGGCTGTAAGCTAAGAGACAAGAGCTAAGAGCTAAGAAAAAACCAGATCCTTTGTAGTACTCGGAATGAAGCTGTCATCCTGAGTGCAACAAAGGATCTTGCATTTTGGGCGACCAATAGTCGCCACTATGTAAAACGAAGAGTTATCCTACGAAGATTGGAGGTTGGTCGTTTTGAGGACATTTCCTGGCCAAGCGGCCGAGAGCGGTCCGAGAAAACGATCCAACCTCCAATTAATAACTAAGATACAATAATTATTAACTACCCTGAGATCCCTCCACGTTGGTCGGGATGACAACAAATTGTGAACTGTGAATTGTGAATTTTAGATTTTTCTACTTAAACAATCCCTTCGTTATCCCACCCAAAAGTCCTCTTGCGATCTTTCTCCCAATGTCGCCGGTAACAGTATTCAGTGTAGTCCTTGCAACCTTGTTCAATGGGTTGTTTTTCTTTGCCTTTTCCTTTTCTCTCTCTTCAGCTAAAAGTCTTCTTTCTTCTTCCTTACGAGCCTTTTCAGCAGCCTTTTCCTCGGCCAGTCTTTGCTTTTCTAGCTCTTTTTGTTCCTTCTCAAGCTGCTTTTGCTCCTCGGCTTCCTTTTTCTCAGCCATTCTTTCCTCAACCTTGCGCTGAAGGAGCTCATAGGCTGATTCCCTGTCAATTGTCTCTGAGTACTTGGTTCCCATAGGAGAGGAGAGTATCAGGCTGCTTCTTTTCTCCGGAGTGATAGTTCCCATAAGGCTCTTTGGAGGTGCAATAAGTGCTCTTTCGACAATGGAAGGCCTGCCCTCAGTATCTAGGAAGGAAACAAGTGCCTCGCCCGTTTTAAGTTCTGTGATCACATCCTCGACCTTGAATGCAGGGTTCTGTCTGAAGGTCTCTGCTGCTGATTTTACTGCTCTTTCATCTCTTGGAGTATAAGCTCTCAAAGCATGCTGGACTCTATTCCCAAGCTGACCAAGGATCTTATCCGGAATATCTATCGGGTTCTGGGTTATAAAGAATACTCCGACACCCTTGGAGCGGATAAGCCTTACTACTTGCTCGATTTTTTCCATCAAGATCCTCGGAGCATTGTCAAACAACAAATGAGCCTCATCAAAGAAGAATACTATCTTAGGCTGAGGCAGATCTCCAACCTCAGGAAGTTCCTCAAAAAGCTCCGAAAGCATCCATAGGAGGAAGGTGGAGTATAGAGTAGGGGAGTGGAACAGCTTCTCGGCTGCAAGGATATTTATCATACCCTTTCCTGCGTGGTCAGTCATCATGAAGTCCCTTATATCAAGAGCAGGCTCCCCAAAGAAGATATTCCCTCCCTGGTCTTCAAGTCTTAAGAGTGATCTTTGGATGGCTCCAATCGACTGAGCAGAAACATTTCCGTATTCCAGAGTAATATTCCTTGCATTCTCACCTACATACTGAAGCATAGATCTTAGATCCTTAAGGTCTATAAGAAGAAGACCCATATCGTCAGCAAGCCTGAAAACAATGGAAAGTACTCCTTCCTGAGTGTCATTCAATCCAAGGAGCCTGGAGAGCAGAAGCGGACCCATTTCGCTTATGGTCGTTCTGACGGGATGGCCAAGCTCACCGAATACGTCCCATAGTCTAACCGGGTAGGATTGATATATAAAGTTTTCGATGCCAATAAATTCAATCCTTTCCTTCAGCTTGGGATTTTCAGCACCCGGCTCTGCAAGGCTTGCCAAATCTCCCTTGACGTCAGCAAGGAATACCGGTACCCCTATTGAGCTGAAGTGCTCTGCCATAACCTTTAGTGTAATAGTTTTACCTGTTCCGGTAGCTCCTGCAATCAGGCCGTGTCTGTTGCTCATTCTGGATAGAAGCTCGACCTTGTTTTCACCTTTTCCAATTACAAAGTTGTAGCCATCAGTCATATGAACCCTCCTTAAACCCTTTTCTTTATTGTATTACAGCAATTGCCATATATCAAATAAAAAGAAGCTACCTGGGGTAGCCTCTCGTTAGTGCTTGACGACTTTAGGCAGTGCTTTTGCTCTAAGTATCCAGTTCTCGACCTGCTTTTGAGCTGGTAATCCTCTAACAAGATTTTTCTCTGCATTTACTTCCTTCATCTTCTTAAGAAGAGTATCTGCTTTTCTGGTTGCAAGCTCTGGGACTGAATCTACTCCTGCTGCTTCGAGAACCTCAGCATACTGTGGTCCGATACCCTTGACTCTGTAGAGATCGCAATGGTTGACCCATGTAAGGATGAGCTTTTCACTTATGCCGGTTTCCTTGGCAAGCTTTGTTCTGCCTTTTTTCTCTGCTGCAGCTTCCAGTAGCTGCTCTGTTTTCGCTATTCCCGCTTCGATCAGTTTTGCTGCATAAGCCGCTCCGATGCCTTGGATTGCCTCAATTTTTGCCATAATATACCCCCTTCGCCTATTTGTTACTGAATTTATACCACAAATTTGCAGTTTCTAACATTTAACCAAAATTATTGTCATTTCAGCTTAACATTTGTTATAATTTCCTTGGAGGGATAGACATGACAAAATTTATTAAGGAATTCCTGATTCCTTATTTTGATACTGATCCAAAGGGCACTTTAAGACCCGAAATAGTGCTGTCATATATGGCTGAAACATCATCCTGGCATAGTGACAGTCTGGGGGTAGGGCACAAGCTGCTTAACGCAAACGGCTATGGATGGATGCTGAACAGATGGGAGGCGGAATTTTTCATGCTTCCCAAGGCAAAGGAAAAAGTAGTTACAAAGACCTGGACGTCAAGCTTTGACAGGTTCTATGCCACAAGAGAGTTTACGATGGAGGATGAAAACAATAATCTCCTGGCAAAAGCGAGTACTCAATGGATATTTCTTGACATGAAAAAGAAAAGACCAATAAGGATCCCTGGAGAGATCCAGGAGAAATACAGCTTTATCAATGAGCACTGCTTTGAAGGGTATACGGAGCTTAAGCCTTTGGATGTTTCAGAAGGAATGACTATAACAACGAGAAAAAGTGATATAGACAACAATAATCACGTAAACAACATCAGGTACATCGAATGGATGCTTGAGCAGATTCCTGAGGATGTGTCGACAAAGCGAAGTCTTAAGAAACTGACGGTCAACTATAAGAAGGAGGTACTCCTCGGAGACACTGTAAGGAGTAGTATTGCGGCTGACCCTGATAGAGAAGGCAGATTCCTACACCTGATATCAGTGGATGGAGAGAGCAATGCTCTGGGAATGACCGAGTGGAAGTAAAAAAGGACCATTAAAGGTCCTTTTTCTGGATTTTTCCGCTTTCATCGAGCATCATTTCAGTTATTTTGTCCAGCACAGGCACATTGTCCACCTTGATACACTCAAGAGTGTGTATCTTCTTGCCGATACCTTTACCGGCTTTATAGTTGGCCTTCATGACCTTCATCAGAGATACCGGGTGCTCGGGCTCCTTAAGCGATACAAATGCAGTGTTTTCAACAGCTATGGTATCTCCTATAAGCTTTTCGAAGTCAATTCCGTCAATTCCAGGGATAAGGAAGAATTCAGTTTCGGTCTGAAGATCTTCAAATCCTTTTACCTGAACGCTGGGGAAGGCAGCCTTGGCAACTGCCATAAGGGACGCCATCAGGGGTCTTATACCTGCTGAACGATGACCGGATACAACTATGGATTCCCTGTTCATTATGGCATCTTCGATATATTGTCCCTGTTCCTCTGTCATAAAGCCTTGGGATACAAATTTTGCAATCATTGGATTCATAATATCACTCCTTTTATTTGATTATAAGTATATTCTATCATCATGAATTGAAATATTAAAGTACCTAAGGTACTTTA
>DAIPJA010000035.1:0-14403 GCA_036770525.1 Gudongella sp.
GGCATCTTATCATAACGAAGGATGAAGAAGAATATTTTAGCGAGGATTTTGGGAGCTCAAACGGGACCTACGTTAATAAGCAGCTTCTTGTGGATGCTGCCAAGCTGATCAACGGAGACATTATAAAGATCGGGGATTTAGAATTCATTTTCGTTAATAGAATATAGGGGTTGGAATATGAAAAATTTAGTGGACGGAAGATTACCACGCAGGCTTCTGCTTTTATTCGAGCTTATGTCTATGTCGCTTATTCTTTTATATAGACGGGATAGTCTGGATATTAAGACTGTGGCTCTGGCTATAGGCCTTTTGGTAGTAGTCTATGGAGCCAATTACATATTATCAAGGCTGTCTGATGGAGATCTGTACATCTTTTTAATAGTAAGCATGCTTATGTCTATTGGTATAATCATGATCTTCAGAATAAGCTCGGATTTGGGACTGAAGCAGTTATTGTGGCTTGTCATAGGGATAGGAGCTTTCTTTGGAAGCTACTTTATGATTACTAAGCTAAGCTTCTGGGAGTCACTGTTTCCAGTTTATATCGCTGCAGCTTACAGCTTTTTTGCTATGACTTTGATTCTTGGAGATAGAAAGCACGGAGCCATAAACTGGATCAGTATTGGTGGGATTAGCTTTCAGCCTGCTGAAATGACAAAGATCATTTTGGTGTTTATTTTGGCGTGTTTTTATTCCGGCAGAGAAAAATTTGATCGATATAAGTACGCAGATTACTGGATGATGGGAGTTATTTATTCATTTATAGGACTGTTATTCATCCAAAGAGATCTAGGGACTGCTATGATCTTTATGGGGATATTTACCGGATTGCAATATATTTATTCCAATGATAGAAAGGTAATCAGAGCAAATATTGGATTATTCACTATCGGCGGCATAGCAGCTTATATTCTTTTCGATCATGTGAAGGTAAGAATCATGACCTGGCTTAACCCCTGGCCGTATATTGATAACAAGGGATACCAAATTACCCAGTCATTATTTGCCATTGCCGAAGGGAGCTATTTTGGAACAGGTTTGGGCAGAGGCAATCCATCCTTTATCCCTCTTTCCTATAACGACTTCATATTTTCTTCTATAACTGAAGAAATGGGTGTTTTCACAGGTATAGGTATAATAATGCTTTTTATGATTTTAGTTTACAGGGGGTTTAAAATAGCCTTAAGACAAGATTCTAAGTTCTACAGGATGCTGGCGCTTGGAATAACCCTGATGTTTGGTCTACAGTCTTTTGTAATAATTGGAGGGGTTACAAAAGTGATCCCTCTTACCGGTTTGACTCTGCCATTTGTGTCTTATGGAGGCACCTCAGTATTATCAAGCTTTATAGCACTGGGGATACTTCAGGGTGCATCTGAAAAGCTTACCAGGGAGGAGATCAGATGAATCTGGAAAAGAAAAGGATACTGATACTACTTGTTTCCTTGTGTATAGGATTTGCAATATTGATAGGTTATTTAAGCTATTTTCAAATATTCAGAGCTGAAGCTGTCAGGAATAATTCATACAATAAAAGGCTTTGGATCAACGAGGATAAGATTCTCAGAGGGTCTATTACTGACAGGGACGGAAATCTTCTTGCTTATTCGGAGGCCTCAGATGGAATTGCGAGAAGGATTTATAAGTACGACAGACTATACAGCCATGTAATAGGGTATAGCCTGAAAGAGTATGGGAAATCAGGGCTTGAGAAGAGCTATAATTCATATCTTGTAGGTGCTAATGAGAATACGGCGATCAACGAGCTTATTAATCTTATCAATCCTACAGGTGTAGGCAACAATCTGAAACTGACTATAGACCATAGTCTTCAAGCGAAGGCCAGAGAACTGTTATCAGGAAAAAAAGGAAGCATCGTTGCAATGGACCCGAAAACCGGAGAGATATTGGCGATGGTCAGTTTACCTGATTTCAACGTCAATACCCTCATACAGGAATGGAACACGATTTCTGAGGATACCAGCAGCCCACTTTTCAATAGAGCAACTCAAGGTCTTTATCCACCAGGATCTGTATTCAAGATTGCAACTGCAATCGGTGTAATAAGAGCTTCAAATCCGGATGATCTGTATAACTGCACTGGAACTGTTATCATCGACGGCAAGGAGTTTAGCGATTCCAATAAAAATGGTCATGGGGAGCTGAGCCTGGATGAGGCGTTCGCAAAATCCTGCAACACCTACTTTGCAACAAAAGCATTGGATATTGGACATTCTGAGCTTCTGCAGATAGCTATTGAGCTTGGGTTCAATAAAAAATTGGAAGTAGGCCTCGAATCGTCAACTTCAGTCTTTCCCACTGATTCCAAAGGCGATACAGATCTTGCAGCATCGGGGATCGGGCAAGGGAGGATACTTGCAACACCTTTGAATATGCTTGCCATCATTGCAGGAATTGCCAATGATGGTGCTATGATGGAACCATATTTGGTATCAGAGATGACATCACCTGAGGGCAAGATTATTAAAAGTCAGGAACAGGCTTTAATTATGCAAGTTGGTGACAGTAATGAAATAACAAGGCTGAAGGAGATGTTGAGAGAGGTTGTAAAGACAGGAACAGGTAGAAACGCCAGTATAAAAAATGTTGCGGTAGCAGGTAAGACAGGGACTGCTGAAAATCCTACTGGAAAGAACCACGCGTGGTTTGCGGGCTTTGCCCCTTTCGATGACCCCAAGGTTGCAGTAGTAGTGATCCTTGAGGAGGAAGGCTCCTCAGGAGGGAGCTCGGCTGCGCCTATAGCCAGGGATATCATGATTCACGCCTTAAATAATGTCGACTTTAACAGATAAAGATCCTGCCTTGTGGGCAGGATCTTTACAGGAATTTACTTTTTAAATTGTTCCAATACATATCCTTGCTGAAGTTTAGCTTATAGATACTGTTCGGAGACAAAGTGAGGTCAATTGATACTATTCCTTCATATCTAAACTCCATCCCGTCATTTACAACAAGAATTGAATTCTCATATCTATATTCAGGTTTGATCATAATGATCGATCCCCCGGGAACAATTGCACTATTGGGTAGACTTCGATATGCACTTGAACTGATTGGAGCCAAAGGTGTGATTTGAAGGGATGAAAGGCTGGGGTATACTATACTCCCACCCGCTGAGAAGTTATAGCCTGTGCTGCCGGCAGGGGTTGATACTATAAGCCCGTCTCCGCTGAATCTTTCCAGGTGGTTATTGTCTATAAATACCTCAAGGTGAACAATCTTAGACTTTACTCCCTTTATGACTATTTCATTTACTCCTGTAAGATAGAAGCACTTGCTTTTAGTACACACCTTGGCATCTACAAGAAATATGTTTTCGGTCTTATAGTCTCCCTTCAGGTATCTTTCAATGAACAAGTCTATCTCCTTAGGTGATATCTCCTGAAAGAAACCTAAGTGTCCAGTGTTTATACCAACGAATGGTATTTGAGGGAAGGCATTTCTATGGATAGCCCTTAAGAAAGCACCGTCTCCGCCGATACATATATTGAGTTCAGCATCCTTATTATAGGATTCTGATGGAATCAAGCCCTTGTCTGCCAGCTTTCCGGTAAGCAGGCGAGCTGTTTTTCTGGACTCATAATTTTTATTGGATATGATATTTATTATTCTTCCGTTAGACATTAAGCCTCACCCTTCAAAGGTATTTATTTAGCTGATATAATGATTTTAACACATCAAATGAACTATTAAAAGAATATAAGGAGTTACTAGGATGCCTGGAGAAAAAAATTATATATTAATTACTAACAATGATGGATGCGATTCCCTGGAACAGTTAATGGAGTTAAAGGGGATTTCAGGCAGGCTTATGCGAAGACTTATAAAATCCAAGCAGCTGCTGGTAAATGATGATCCAGTTGAAAAGAAACTAAAGCTGCAGGATGGCGACAAGATTAAGATACTGATTGAGGATGAAGATTACGACGTTGAGCCTCAACCAATGGAAATAGATATACTTTACGAGGATAGAGATGTTCTTGTGATAAATAAGCAGCCTTTCACGATCGTTCACCCTACAAAGAATATCAGCAGCATGACTCTTTCAAATGGCGTCGCATATTATTTCAAATCTGTGGGGCTTAAAAGGAAGATCCGGCTTGTAAGCAGACTGGACAGAGATACCTCAGGAGTCATTGCTTTTGCCAAAAACTCTTATGGACATCAGCATTTGGCAAGACAAATGGAGAATGGTATGCTTATAAAAAACTATATTGCAGTGGTTGAGGGAATAATTCAATCAAATAATGGCAAGATAGATCTCAGTATAGGTCCAAGCGATGATGGAATCAGACAAGAGGTGAGGAAGGATGGCCTCCCGTCATTAACAATTTTTGAGGTATTGGACAGGCTTGAAGGAGCCTCCTTATTGAAACTAAAGCTTATGACCGGCAGAACACACCAGATTCGTGTACACTTGGCAGCTATTGGCTATCCAATAATTGGAGATTCACTCTATGGGACTGAATCCAACAGGATAAATAGACAAGCATTGCATGCTTCCAGTATTGAATTTGAATCATCGGAAACAGGTGAGAGGGTCCAGGTAAATGCACCACTTCCTTCGGACATGACCGATCTGCTTTATCAGTTTAAATCAATCTAATGTATGAAAATCATTGAAATGAAGGCTGTAAAGTAGTATAATTAAATCAACAAGAGAATAAGTAGTTTCTGCGGTGTGCGTTATTCTCATATAATTCAACCGACATGTCTTATACGGGAGTTCGTTGTTCGATGGTCTATGACAGGCCTTTCAGGAAAGGTAGTCAGAAGCCTTTGACGGGACACCCACCTGCAATTATGCGGGTGTGAATTAGTTGAGAGGACGGCATTGCGGGAATACAAAAAAAGAATAAAAACCCTTCGGGGTTTTTATTTTTATGAAAATTATTGGATTTGAATAGGGAATTTCTTTCTCCCTCTGAAGATATATATATATTTGAAGCCAAGATCCCTCAAAGCCTTCTCTGTCTGTTTGTACTCGTATCCAATATGATGGATAGTGTGGGAGTCCGAACCGATTGTTATTATTTCTCCTCCTAAGTCCTTGTATAACCTCAATATCTGAGGCTTAGGGTGAAAGCTCTCAAGATTATACCTTAAGCCTCCAGTGTTGACTTCGATGCCCTTTCCTTTATCTATAAGCTTCTTCAGTATGACTTCAATTTTATCCATATAGAAATCATATTTGATTGGAGTACCATCTGTAAAAAGGTAGCGGTCGATATAGTCTAAATGGCCAAGCACGTCATAATCGTCAAAGGAATCAATACAGTCGAGGACTGAATCATAATATCTGTTTATTATTTCTCCCTGAGAGAGCTCCATTTTATCAAATTCAAGAAAGATGTCTTTGCTGTCAATTGCATGAATTGACATTATCACGAAATCAAAGCCGTGGTCGGATATGAACTTTGAATATCTGTCGGCTAGGTGTGGCTGCATCCCGATTTCGACTCCAGCCAGAACTTCGATTTTATCCTTATATGTATATTTAACTCTGTTTATATCTCTGAAATAGTCCAAAGGTCTGAACATCAGGTCGATTTTCTCCTTTGTTGCTTCGAAATCCACGTGATCAGTGAAACATATAGCACGCAGATTTTTCTCAATGGAGGTCTTAACTATGGATTCCATAGGAGTTTTTGAATCCAATGAAAAATCGCTGTGCACATGAAAATCATACATAGTGTTTTACATCCCCAGTCATGTTTGATAGTATTTCCCATTTTAACAGATATTTTAGGTATTTTCAATCCGGTCTCCATAGATAGTATCCTTGCGAAATATTCGAAAAGCTGATAATATGAACAATATTGATTATCTGACATCATTTGGGGTAAATGAAATGTATAGAAAATGCAAAGGGGAGATCTGCTTATGAAATTGAATAAGATTATCGAAGAAAAAAGAAAACAAATGGAAAAAGCTAAAAAAATCGAGACTGCAAAAAACGTTGCAGTGGGCACTGCTATAGGTACTGCTCTTGGAGCTGCTGCCGGGTTGCTTTTTGCTCCCAAATCAGGTAAGGAGACGAGAGAGGATATTTCCAAGAAAACAAAAGAAGTCGCTGAGACAGTCAAGGAAAAGGTTGAAGAGCAGCTAGATGTTACCAAGGAGCAGCTTGATAAAGTAAAGACAGAAGTCGAGAAGAACTGGGGAGATTTGAAGGAAAAAGTCAAGAAGGATAAGGAAGCCGCAGAGGAAAAGGTTGAGGATGTGGTTGAAGCGGTTGAAGAGACATTGGAAGAAGAGACAAAGGAATAGCTTGCGCAAATCTAAGGGGGTATTGATATGGACGTAACCTTGACATTACAGGATTTGCTAAAGTTAATTCTATTTCTGCTTGGTATAGGCGTATTGGGTTATCTGCTGCTCATACTTCGCAATGTTAATAAGACCATAGGCCAGGCTCAGGTATTGTTGGAGGAAAATTCCAAGGAATTGGATTCTACCATCAAACAACTGCCTGAAATTACAGCCAACATAAATAAACTTACCAGTGAAACAACAAAATTGGTTTCAGAAATGTCTCCGGATATCAGTGGTGTTGTCCATAATGTAAATGGTATAACCTCAAAAATCGACGATATTGCCAATATTGTCGACAAGACGGGACATGCAGTTGAAGACACAGTAGGGTTGCTGACTGACACCTTGGCTGAAACAGCACTGGCATTCCAATTCAATGCAAAAAATGTAACCAGCTATATTGAGATAATAAAGGAGATCATTGAGATCGTCCGAAGCAGCCTTAAAAAGTATTAAGAACCCGGCAGGGTTCTTTTTTTCAAGTATTATTGATATCTTTTCAATTACTGATATACTTATATTGAGGTGTCTTCAATATTTATGGGAGCACCTTTCTTAAAAATAAGAAGAGGATAACCAATATGAAACGAATCAAATTTATTATAAACCCATCTTCCGGAAGACAAGCGATGGAAAAGAAAATAGATACACTATGTAAGCTGTTGCTGGATGATGGCTATATTCTTGCGAAGTATTTCACCAGGAACAAGTATGATGCAATGCTGGAAGCAAAGCGCACCTGCAATGAGGACTTCGATCTCATAGTTGTGTGTGGCGGTGACGGTACAGTTAACGAAGTGGTTAAGGGTATTGCTACAGGAGGACGAAGAGTTCCCATAGCGATCCTTGCCAGTGGAACTGTAAACGATTTCGCTAATTATCTTGGAATTCCCCGAAACACATATGAATTTTTCGATCTGATAAAGAGGGATAAAGTCATAGATGTTGACATCGGATGCGTCAACGACGATTACTTTGTAAATGTGGCAGCAGGTGGACTGCTTACCAATGTAGCTTACCAGGCTCAGCCGGACATAAAGGCCGTACTTGGAAGAATGGCGTATTATCTTGAAGGATTAAAAGAGCTGGCTAACCAGGGATTGGAAACTGTAAGAGTCACAATACAAAGTGAGGAGTTTACTTCAGAGGAAGACATCTTACTGTTTGTCATATCCAACAGCTCGTCAATAGGCGGATTTACGAAGCTGGCACCTGAAGCTGATGTTGTTGACGGACTTTTAGATGTTGTATTGATCAAGAAGGCGGATATTGCAGAATTAGCCAATATATTCATTAATGTATTGACCGGCGAGCATATTAACCATCCTAAAGTTATATACTATAAAACTAAGAAGTTGAAGGTAGAGTCAGATAGAAAAATTGTAGTCGACATAGACGGTGAGTATGGAGGCAAGCTGCCTGCAGAGTTCAGAGTAATTCCAAAAGGTCTGAGCATACTGGTCTAGCAATGAGGAGGGTGATGATGGATAACAACAGGATCAGAAACGTAGAGTCCATTGAGAAGCATCTAAGAAAGGTTGACTATATCATTAGAAAAAACGGCAGGATGATTTTAAGTGATTTTGGAATCACTGTACCTCAGTTCACTGCTCTCCAGGTGCTTATAAACAATGGAGATATGACAATAGGCGAGTTAAGCCAGCAGATGGATCTAGCCTGCAGCACAATAACCGACTTGGTAGACAGGATGGAAAAAAATGAACTTGTTAAAAGAGAAAAGGACCAAAAGGACAAGCGAGTAGTTCGTGTTATTGTATTAGCGAAGGGTCATGATATTTTGCAAAAGGTTTTAGACAGGCGTATCAGCTTTCTTGAGGTAAAGCTGGAAGGACTTTCAGTGGCTGAAGTTGAGGCTTTAAAGTCAGCTCTGGAAAAGCTTTATGTTGAAATGAACGAAGACTAAATGGATAAAGGCAGGCGTTTAAATGAAGCTGATAAATAATGATTATCGGGTCCTCGATACTTATGTAAAAAGCAAGAAAGAAGAGGCCTACCTGGTTGAAAAAGTTAATCAACCGGGTAGGGTCTATTTTTTGAAAATTATTGAGCCTCATAAAAGCAATAGCTGTATCCAGGATTTTATAGAGAATTTTCAGGAGTATGAGAATATCAGGCATAGGTATCTCCTTAACTCTTACGAATTTGGGTTGATAAAAAGCTTAAATCTAAAACCGATCAGCGGAAGACTTTACTATGCCTTGTCAGAGTACACCGATGATTACACTTTGGAGGCTTTAAAAGGGAAATTAAGTGCCAGGGATATGGCGATAGTTATTGCAAAGCTTATGGAGGTTTTGGATTATCTCCATTTCAGAGGATTTATATACAGAGCATTAAGCCCTGAAAAAATATATATTAGTGCTGATGGAGATGTCAAATTACTGAATATCTCCACCTTGATAGAGCATCTGTACGAAAATGAGCGAATAAACTCTATCCAGGAATTCATTGCACCAGAGATCTTCAACAGAGACGTAATTATTGATCGTAAGGCAGACTATTATTCATTGGGGGTGCTGATCAAAAAATATCTGTATCCGTTAGTAGTGGACGAAAAAATAGTACTTCCGGTGATTGATTCTATTGTGGAGGAATTTATTAAGAAAGAACCTGGAAACAGGAATATGATTCTTACAGAGGCACGAAAAAGGATGGAGGAAATATTTGATTTTTCTATCGGAACAGATCACTTAAAGGAAAGAGACTTTCTTAATTTAGGCTCTATAAAGGCAATAGGCCATGAATCACAGCTTCTTGAGTTAGAACAGCTGGAGGAATTTATTGGTTCAAATTCTAGCTTATATAATATTGCTCTAGTCGAAGGGAATATAGGTTCCGGGAAGACATATCTACTGCAGGCATTTTTAAGGAAGGCAACTCTTAGAGGAGGTTTTACAGCAGAGGTCAGCATACCAGGTGGGAAGACCATAGGACTTGACACTTTCCGAGATTTTATCCTTGACTTTCTGGCAGTAGCAGAGATCAAGTACAAGCTTACAAATCAAGGGGATGGCGTGAAGCTGACTCATGAGGATGTCGACATGGATTTCTCGTTGAATCTACCGGGAAGCCTATACAAGCTTTATGATATTATTGCAGAAAACTTAATCAGAAGGTCCAAGACGGAAAGCATATTTTTAGGCATAAATGATTTGGAGCTGTCAAGCAGCAGCATTTTGGAGATGCTTGACTTTTTGTTGACAAAATTCAAAGGCAATCGAATACTTTTGATTTGTACCTACAACCAAATGGGGGCAGGTAAGGATTCTGAGAGGTTACTTGAGGATTGGTCGAATAGAAATGGTGCGTTGCGGATAAAGACATCAAATCTCTCTTTGGAGTCTACCGGGAGATTTGTAAAATCTATCCTTGGAATTGCGTTCATACCGAAAAACTTTTCTCAGCTGTTATACAAAGAATCCTTAGGTAACCCAAGATATCTGGTCCATTTACTCAGGCATTTCTATGATACCGGTGAGTTGTACATGAGCAAAGAGGGAGTATGGAATATTAGGAAGGATAGATACGACGACCTTGAATTTCCCAAGAGCTTTGTTGGTGCTTTCAAAAACAGGATAGATTCTGTAAGTCCAAAGCAGCTCTATTTGCTCCAGATGGTATCTTGCTTTGAAGGATTGGCAAAGAAAGCTTTGATTAAGAAGCTTACAGGCTTTGCCGATGTTGAATTTGACGATCTTCTGGTCAGCCTGGAAACTGAAGGACTCATTTCAGAGGATAAGACTGAATATGGGCAGGCATTGAGCATTACTGAGGGCGAAATCAAGAAATATATATACAGCATGCTGGACCAGCCTCAAAGAGAATCCTGGCATAAGTCCATAGCTGATGAACTACTCAACGATAAGAAGCTGGATAATGGCTATAGCTTTGAGGAACTGTTCTATCAATTAAGCTCCTCTAAGCAATTTGAAGAGCTTATTGATATTGCCTACGAAAGGATAGGCATAGCAAAGAATATGTTCACAGATTCTTCAATAGTCATATTAGCTCAGGTTTATGATATCCTATCAAGATCAGACTATACTAGGGACATCGAGATACTTGACAAACTGTGTTATAGCTTGATCGTAAAAGGTGAAACTGCACAGCTGAAGGACTATCTGGATAAGTTGATGAAAACTGCCGAGTCAAGGGGCAACGACAGATTCATTGTACGCTGGATGCTTTATAAGCTGGAATTCTCAGTTAGGAGCAACGATATAACAGGCTCGCAGGAATTGGTAAATGAGATAAGCAAAGAATTGGAAGGCAAGGATTATGCTGAGGAGGAGATTTATCATAAATTACTTCAGGCAAAGCTTTATCTTGATGTAGACAACCCCGTTATGACTGAGTCAATGGCAGATGAAGGGATAACTTTATCAGAAAGCAATAATATTTGGACATATATTGGGGATCTTTTCAACGTTAGAGGGATCGCTAAATACATGTCCGGGGATCCAGAATCTGCTATTGTGGATTATAACAGAGCTCTGGAGGGATATAGGAAATCTGATCGTCCATTTGATATGGTTAAACCTATCAATAACATTGGCAGTATTCAAAGCGAATATTACGGGTCTGAAAAACTGGCGCTTGATTACTACTGGCGATGTGTGGACATATCCGAAAGTTATGGACTGACTTCTCTTCAGACAACATTTTTAAGTAATATTGGAGAAGCCTTTATAAATGTAAGGGATTATAAAAATGCTGAAATATTCCTTGATCGTGCCATAGATCTCTCAAAAAGAATAGATGACAAGAAGAGCCTTTTTCTATCAACCGTTCTCCAGGGGATCGTGTATTTGATATTGGGCAGGATAAATAGAGCACTGGAGATACATCTGAGCCTGAAGGAGATGAACAAGTCTGGCCACATTCAGGATAAAGAAGTCTTGATGCAGTATACGAATTTTCTGGGACAATTTTATTTTGAGACTGGTGATTTCAGATTATCCAAGGAGTTTAGCAGAATTTCCATGGAAAGATCCTTAGATATAAGCAAGAAGGAATATATGAAGGCAAAGACCAGGCTTACAAACATCGATTTCATAGAAAAATTAACCATAGATAAAGAAATGATCCTGGAAATCGTTGAGGAATACAAGAATAGCGGAAGCGGCTATGATAGAGCTTATTTTCTATTGCTTTATGGCTTGATTGCTCATTATTTCAATGATGAGGATCTAAGCAGATCCTTGATTATGGAATTTAAAAATCTGGATAGCGAAGAAGTTTTAGAAAAATACCAGCAGGATCTGGAGCTTATAGAGCTGATTATTGAGGGAAATGATTCCTCTCTTATTTCCGCCATTGATTATTCAAAAAGAACCGGTCCAAAAATATTGATACCCAGGTTTTATTCAAACTTAGCACTGGTGGTAAAGCTATCAGACAGTGGACTTCACTATGAGGCTTTCAGGGTTATGATCAATAACCTGGACTATTATGAAACAGCCGTCAGGATGCTTGGGGAAGATTATATAGGCCCGGATTTTCGGAAGTTTTATATGTTGGATCTGATGATACCGATCATTGACAGAAGTTTATTCTCAATTACCGGTTTCAACAGGGATTTCGAACCAACAATCGAAAATTACCTCAATAAGCTGGATGAACAACTATTTTTGAGGATATTTTCAGGAGAAGAAGCATCCGGGTGTTGTATAGACACAACGAAGCTGTTATCTGCTCTGGATAGCAATTCCAGTGAAAATCTCGATAAAATACTTGAGTTCATAGCAATAAAGACCAATGCGGAGCGGGGATACATTGTTTTGTACGACACCGATGGGAGTGAAAACAGGGTCATAAGATATGGAGCACATGAGGACTTCCCTCTTAATTTGGTTATAGAAAATACAATAAAAGATGAGCAGACTGTTTTGATCAGGCGGGATATTTCAAGTAAGCAATGCCACATACTGGAAATGCATGTTGAGGATGAAATTTCCGGATTTATCGTTGTTCCGATATTGACTTCACCAGGTTTTTCGGAAAAATCGATGGATAGACGACAATCCTATGTAAGGAACAACATATATGGGTATGTATTGCTTTTAACAAGGAGCAATGTAAACAGATTTGACAATTTACGTTCTGATCTGATAAAAGACCTCACATGGTTGATATATTTGAATTCTGAGAATGACAGGCTTTACAGGAGCTCTTTTTACGATAAACTGACGGGGACGTACAGAAGGAATGTCGTCGAAAAAAGGTTGTCTGATGCAATTCAGCACTATTCGATCAACGATAGAGGGTTTGCCTGTATGATGCTGGATATTGACAGATTTAAGTCCATAAACGATACTTATGGCCACCAAATTGGGGATAGAGTCCTGACATCAATAGGAGAGGCAATAAGAGAATCAGTCAGAATCACTGATACTGCAGGCAGATACGGAGGAGAGGAGTTTTTACTGATCATTGAAGACGTTGACTCCAAATCTGCGATAGCCGTTGCTGAAAAGATAAGGTCATCTATTGAGTCCATGAATGTTAAAGGCTTGAAGCAGAAAGTAACTGCAAGTATCGGTGTTGCGATTTATCCGGAGGATGGACAGCTTCCGGAGGATCTGATACTAAGAGCAGATCAGGCAATGTACCATGCAAAGGAGGTTCTCGGCCGAAACAGCGTCGCATTATGGAATGATAATATGGGGTCGATTGCCAGCAAATTTAAGCTGGAGCATGACCTTGTTGTTGGTGGATTTGAGAATGATTCAGACCGAATAGGTGCTTTGTCTGACACCGCCCTCCTTATTCAAAGAAACATGAGCCTGGAGGATAAGCTTGATTTATTTCTGGGTTACCTGCTTGACTCAACTCAGGGTAGGAATGCTGCAATTTATTCAATATCCAATAATCAGCTAAAATGTATTGCCGTCAGATCCAAGGCGATGAATGATGCTGACATCTTTATACCGTATGATTATTTGAACAAGGTATCTAATTCAAAAGAATCGGAAAGCTATATATATCTTAGAACCAGTACTGAGGGTGATGATCAGGCAAACGAATATGTTTCAGGAGCCATTTGCCCGATTATTATAAATGGAGACGTTTATGGGCTGATACTGGTTGAAGTTCCTTTGTCCAGACGAGAGTTCAAACAAAAAGATTTGAAGTATATTGAAGTTTTGGGTAGTGTATTTTCGGCCAATTTAGTATAATTTATTCAGTACTGTGAATTGGAATATTATCACAGCGGGGAGGGGTATTATGACTGTCACCATCAAAGATGTTGCAAGAATGGCAGAAGTATCTATATCTACGGTATCGAGAGTAATCAATGATTCCAAGCCTGTAAGTCCTGAAGCCAGGAGGAGGGTTCTAAAGGCTATCGAGGAGCTTGGCTATAAGCCTAATGAGGTTGCCAGGAGTCTTGTAACCAAGAAGTCAAACATAATAGGCATTATAGTAGACGACATTGGAAGCTCATATGTTGCACAAATAATCCGTGGTGTTGAGGAAGTTGGACGAATGTACAATTACGATCTTCTTCTGTGCAGCAGTTATGGAGATAAGGAGTCGGAACTAAGATTTGCTCAGCTTTTGATGCAAAAACAGGTAGCTGGGATAATAATTGTATCAGAGATCCTGAATAATGATGTTTTATCTTTCCTTGATATGTCTAGGATACCTTTTGTATATCTTAACAAATATTACAATGTCCTTGAGAGCCCTAATGTTTCCATAAACAACAGAGAAGCCAGTGACAAAGTTATGAAACATTTAATCGAGGAAGGACATAAAAGGATTGCCTATGTAACCCAGGAGAAGGATGTAGAGCTGACCATTGAAAAGCACAAGCTGGAGGCTTACAGAGAATGGATGGGAAATATTGGCGGGGATCCGATGGTTTTTGAAGTAGACGGTCATGAGATCGAGGACGGATACGATCTTGGAAACAGGATAGTCGAGAGGCTGCTTGAGGAGAGGATCACTGCAGTATACTGTTGTGAAGATGAGATAGCAATAGGATTGATCAATTATTTGTATGATCACAACATAAAAGTGCCTGAGGACATTTCAGTTGTT
>DAIPJA010000234.1:0-2618 GCA_036770525.1 Gudongella sp.
TTATACCTGATTTCTTATTAACTGTTTACTTGGTGCATATTATTATACAAGACTCGATCCTTCATCATTTATTGTTCATTATTCATTGATATCCCTACGGGCAGACAGGGTCGTCTGCCCCTACAAGGCTCGGGGTGACAATACATTGTGCATTGTGATCTGATAATTGTGAATTATTCAGTTCATCTCGCCCCGGCATACCTCCCTGGGCGCCGAGCTTTGTCACGCTTATGGCAGCTGCCTTGTTGGCAAATTCAACTGCCTTTATAAGCTCATTCCCCTCAGCTAATGCGACAGCAAGAGCTCCGTTGAAGGTATCTCCAGCACCTGTCGTATCGACTGCCTTGACCGGACGACCCTCAACATGTATTAGTTTCTCACCGTTATGAAATGAAGCACCTTTCTTTCCTTGTGTCAGGACAAGCTTATTGGAATACTCCTTAAGGATATCCTCCACTTCCCTGTTTCCAAATAGATGAATAAGCTCAGTTTCGTTGGGTGTAATATATGTTGCCTTAAGAATTGAGTGAGTCACCATATCCACAGCTGGAGCCGGATTTAGGATAACCGGTACATTTTTATTGCTGCAAAGATCAAGAACGTACTCCACAGTTTCAACTGGTATCTCAAACTGAAGAACGACCATCCTGCTGCTTGATATCAAATCAATATGTTCATCAATGATCTCCTTTGTCACCAGGTGATTTGCACCAGGTATGACTATGATACTGTTCTCACCACCAGACAGGACGATTCCCGCTACTCCGGTGGACATGCCCTTTAGAATCCTAATCCCTTGGATGTCTACTCCCTGTCCTTGAAGATTTTCCAGCATGGCCCTCCCGTTTGCATCATCACCTACGCAGCCGATAAAGCCCACCTTAGCTCCCAATCTTGCAGCAGCCACTGCCTGATTGGCTCCTTTACCCCCGGGCACCGTAATAAAGCTGTTCCCCAGGACAGTTTCGCCTACCTCCGGCCTTTTGTCTGTCTGAAATACCAAGTCTGCGTTGATACTTCCGATTACAAGGATATCGTACATTGCTATACCTCCGCCTTAAGACCCAGCCAGCTCTTAATGTAGGCTTCCTTGGTCATGGTCGGTTTGAATTTATTAATGACTTCCATCAGATTTTCCCTATCGGTAAGCATGTCTGACACTGTCGATGCAACGAGCTTTGCGGGTGCCAAATAGGCTTTTTCCTCGTCGAGAATATGGAAGTCCGCACCATGAAAGCTGCCTCCAAAGCCGCTGAAGCCAAAATGAAGCACTGGCTTTAAATTTGAAACATCTGCAACGTCATCAGATGCAAAGGTCCTCCCTCCGGTCAGCAGATCTTCTTTCCTTACGTATTCCAGTGCTCTTTTGTGAAAATACCCATCTACACCTTCAAAGTAATTGCTTGGGAGGTATCCCGGGATATCCTCTATTTCGCATTCGCAGCCCAGAGCCTTTGCTGAATGAATGAAAGCATTATTTATCCTGTCGTTGGCATCATTGATTGCTGCAACTGTGCTTCCCCTTACATATGTCTCTACCTTAACCCGGTGAGGGACTGTATTTACAGCATCTCCACCTTCCTTGATCACCGGATGGAACCGTATGTGGTGGTCATCCTGGAAGGTCTCTCTAAGAAGCCCGACTGCCTGGATGGCAAGTATAGCAGCGTTCAGCGCATTTTTTCCAAGGTGAGGGTATGCCCCGCTGTGAGCTGACACTCCCTTAAATATGGCTGTCTTTGCAATAAAGCCGTTTGATGCAGTCCCGGTTTCTATGACTGCTCCTGGAAGTCCATTTCCATGGCTCCCTATTACAAGATCCACATTGTCGAAGGCACCTGCTGCTATCATGTTCTGCTTCCCGGAAAAGGTCTTGATCTTTCTCTCCTTCATAAGGTTTTTCCTGTAGTCAAAATCAACGAACTCCTCTGCGGGGGCTGCCATAAGAGATAGTGCTCCACCGGTTTCCTTAAGAAGTCCGCTTTCATAAATTGCCTTGAAGGCAGCTGCCATAAGAGCCATCTGAGCATTATGTCCACAGGAATGTGCAGCAAGATCCTCATTTGCAGCTAGCTTGTGACCCTTAGTGGGCAGGGCATCCATGTCAAAGAGAAGAGCGATATGAGGACTGCCCTCTCCTATTGTGGCCTTAAAGCCGGTTATAGCATAGGGTTCAAATCCAGTCAGCTCGACGTCTTTTATATAGCTTAACAAAATCTCTCTGGTCTTATATTCCTTGTATCCAAGCTCTGGAGTTTCAAATAATCTTCGTCCAAGGTTAAGTATCTCTTCCTTGTTTTTCTCAAGAAGCCTGTTTATCCCATCCGTCATAATACCACCCTCCTACATCTCTTTAAGCGGTCATTTCGTCAAGCTTCTCAAATGCCTTTCTCAGTATTTTTATGAACTCCTCCCTGTCAATGTGAAGGAGTACACGTGTATTTGGTTTATCATATCTCATCCATTCCCTGTTATCAGCAGCAGTCCTTCCTCTGTGAGGACCATCAGATACGTCTATATCAACCTGAAGATCCTTCCACTTGAATATTTCAGGCCTTAACAGATACATCACACTGCAAACATCATGCAGCGGATAAGAGCTGTATCCCTCTCTGCTG
>DAIPJA010000235.1:0-2613 GCA_036770525.1 Gudongella sp.
AATCTTTGGTTCATTCAAAGCTCTCACACTGTTTAGTTATCTAGGTTCATTCGCCGCCCCATACTTGAGGTGACTTATTCAGTATACCAAAGCCATGTTTTATTGTCAATCTGTTTTTAGACTTAAATGTGACTTTTTATCAACACTTTGTGTCTGAATGTTTTCTCTGGCTTGGCCTGACAAGTTATTACTATACAAGGTTTCTAATTGCTTGTCAATACGATTCAAATAAAATAATTAAAAGAATTGGATTCTGATACATGTTCCAATATCTAATATATTCTGATAAAATGATGACAATAGTAAACAGGAGGTTATATCATGGATATAAGACAATTGAAGACATTTGTTGAGGTTGCGAGAGTCAGGAGTTTTTCGAAAGCCGCAGAATCATTATTCTTGACTCAGCCCACTGTTTCAAACCACATACAATCCCTCGAAAAGGAATTCGATACTATACTTATCAATAGACTTTCAAAAGGTTTGACCCTTACTGATGCCGGGCAGCTGCTTTATCAAAATGCTCTGGATATAATCAACACATATGAAACGGCTCGGTACCAACTTGACAGCTATAAAGGGAAAGTCGAAGGCCATTTGGAGATAAGTGCCAGCTCCGTTCCAAGAAAGCACCTTCTTCCTATTCTTATACATAGCTTTCTTGAGAAATATCCTGATGTTTCATTTTCCATAAGCGATAAGGATTCAAGGCAGGTCATTGAGGAAATACTTATTGGAGATACTGATTTTGGATTTGTCGGTGCGGTATATGAACCCCGAAATTTGACCTATATACCTGTAATGGAGGATAACTTAGTGCTAATAGCTCCAGAGAATTTTTTCCCGGATCACGAGAACCTCACGAGCATTTCACTGGACATGATTGTCGATTATCCATTTATATTCAGGGAAGAAGGCTCAGGTACCAGAGAATCAGTAAGATTATCAATGGAAAGCAAGGGTTTCAATTTGGAAAGACTTAAAACAGTCGCCTGGATTGAGGATGTAGAAGCGATTAAGCGGATGGTAGCTCTCGGTGTTGGATTGAGCTTTATATCAGAAAAAGATATAGACTGCGGAGATATTGTGGAAGGGCGTAGTTACAAAGTCCTTAGGGTAGATGACCTGGATCTTTCAAGGAAATTCTATTTGGTCCACCATAAATCAAGACAGCTTTCCCCTATAGGTGAAAGCTTTAAGTCGTCTGTAAAAAGCTTGGTCTGAGTCATTGACTCAGACCTATTTTATGTTGTGCTTTATGGCGAATAGAGTTGCTTGTACCCTGTCAGAAACCTCAAGCTTTTTAAATATTTGGGTGAGGTGGTTTTTTACTGTCTTTTCACTAATGAATAGTTGGCTTGCTATCATCTTATTGTTTCTTCCAGATGCCACAAGTCGCAATATTTCATATTCTCTTTGAGATAATTGCTCTACTTTTTCACCTTCAGCCATATCAGTTATTCTACATTCCGCTGTTTCCGATAATATTCGCGTAAAATCATCATCTGTATAATTTTTGCCCTTATAGACATCGTTGATCGATCTAATAAGTTTATCAGGTGATGCCGTCTTCAATAGATATCCATCTACTCTGACTTTATTGACTTGTTGATAAACTTCACTGCTGATATCACTCATCAGTAGAATAACCTTCCCGTTGAAGCCTCGTTCCCGGATGATTCTTATGCTGTCAAAGCCATTGTAATTGCGTTGCTGTGGATCGATAATCAGTATATCGGCATTTGAGCTTACTCCAAAGGAAATGATCTCTTCATGATTTGAAGCCTGTGCAACAACTTTTATATTGTCCTGCGTTTCGATTATGTTTTTAAGACCGTGCAAGCATAGAGGCTGAGAATCAGCAAGCATTACTTTTATAAATCTACCTCTCATCCAAGCCCTCCTTTTTTGTATAATGTTTCAGCTTCATGAACAGAACCTGATCTAGGCTTTTAACTGCCTCCAGCTGCTCAGTAAGGCTATTTTCCATATTAAGTGACTTCCCAAATAACAATACCTCAAAAGCTTCTCTTGCTCTGTTTATTACAAATTTACCATCTGTTGGCCAATTAAGTTCATCGAGTTCCTTAAGAGTCATCATATATGCGCCTTCTACTTTACTCCTGTCATAATCCCGAATTAGAAGTCCTGCCAAATCAACTCCCTCAATTTCATAATAGTTCTTTTGATCCTTAGCTTTGTTCAGCATGTCCTTTGTATACCCCATCAAACAACCTGTTCCAACACATGATCCACAAATTCCCTCACCAAGGCAGAGGTCATCAACTGATTCCTTTACTCTTGCAGTCTTTTCATATAGAATTTGAGCTGCTTCCTTAAGGGGTAGTTTAGTTTGCCCGGATACAGCCATTTTCCTGAAGGAAAACAGCATGAAAATCTCTATTGAGGCTATAATAACAAGAGCCGCTGATGCTAACAGAGAACTTACGCCTTGAATAAGCAGTCCAATATAAATCTTCTGCAGACCAAAAGCAACAAATACTATTGAAGAAATAGCCTTTAAGGTGTTTTCCGGGATTCGCTTTCCAATCCTGCTTCCTACGAAGATTCCAATCCCACTTGTCGCTATCATGCCTGCAGTAGTACCCAATA
>DAIPJA010000236.1:0-2607 GCA_036770525.1 Gudongella sp.
GCTAATGCAATAGCGGTAGTTGCTGTAGCTCCCAGAGGGTGTCTTCTGAATGCACCTGATATGTACATGGAAAAGCTTGCTGTAGGCCCTAAAGCAAAGGGAGCAATAGATATCAAGGCGACTGTAAGAACCAATATCGAAAACGTTGCAAAGGCACTTGAAAAGGATCCTTCTGACATAACGGTTATAATACTCGACAGAGAACGTCACAGGAAGATGATAAATGAGATTAGGGAGACAGGTGCCAGATTGAAGTTCATATATGACGGAGACGTTCTTGGAGCCATATCTACCTGCTTTGATGAGGCCGGGGTAGATATACTTATGGGAAGCGGAGGTGCACCTGAGGGTGTTCTTGCAGCAGCTGCCTTGAAGTGCCTGGGCGGAGAATTCCAGGGGATCCTGCTGCCTGAAGACGACGTTCAGAGAGAACGATGTGGAAGGATGGGAGTGGAGCTTGACAAGGTATATCTTACCGACGATCTTGTAAAGGGAGACGAGATCGCCTTCTCTGCCACCGGAGTAAGCTATGGAGAGCTTCTCGAGGGCGTAAGGTATCTGGACAACAACAAAGCCACAACAGAGACCCTTATTCTTAGAGCAGAAACAGGGACAGTAAGGTTTATGAAGGCAGTCCATCAACTGGATAAAAAACCTGAATACGCCAAGTAATAAAGAGAGGTGATATATTGAGCCAGGAATTGTTGGAAAAGAAAAACTTAAGCCAGCTAAGAGAAATTGCAAAGGCTTATGGAATTGAAAAGTCTTATAAATACAAAAAAGAGGAGCTTCTTGAGCTAATAGTAAGAACTTTGTCGTCAGAGCCTGCGGTTAGTGAGCCTGTTGAGAGCGATGAACTAGAGATTTCCACTGATGAGGTACCGGAGGAGAAGCTTGAAATAACAGACCTTGACACCGAGGACCTTTCAGACAAGGCATCTGAGGAGATGGAGCAGCTTGAGGATATCAACATAGCAGAGGGTATCCTAGAAATGCATCAGGATGGCTACGGCTTTCTAAGAAGGGACAACTACCTGTCTGGTGAGGATGATATATATATTTCACCTTCCCAAATCAGGAGATTCCATCTGCAAACAGGAGATAAAATAACTGGAATAACAAGGCCTCCAAAGGCAGGGGAAAAGTTCAATGCGCTCCTTTACGTGAAGGCTGTAAACGACATGCCTCCGGCAACCGCAATCAATAGGCCTGATTTCGACAGTCTTACGCCGATCTATCCCACAGAAAGGCTTATACTGGAAACCGGATCAAAGGAATATGCCACGAGGATGATCGATCTTGTTGCACCGATTGGAAAAGGGCAGAGGGGTATGATAGTCGCACCTCCTAAGGCGGGCAAGACTACGCTTCTTAAGATGATTGCCAATGGCATAGCCCAAAACCATCCTGAGGTCGAGATGATAATCCTTTTGATCGATGAGAGGCCTGAGGAAGTCACCGACATGAAGAGATCCGTCAAGGGAGATGTTGTTTACTCAACATTCGACGAATTGCCAAAGAACCACACCAAGGTTGCGGAAATAGTTCTGGAAAGAGCGAAGCGACTGGTTGAGCATGGAAAGGACGTAGTTATACTCTTAGACAGCATAACGAGACTTGCCAGAGCATATAACCTTACTATTCCTCCCACAGGGAGGACATTGTCCGGAGGCTTGGATCCCGGTGCTCTCCATAAGCCGAAGAGATTTTTCGGAGCTGCTAGAAATCTGGAGGAGGGCGGAAGCCTTACTATCCTTGCCACTGCATTAGTCGAAACCGGCAGCAGGATGGATGATGTTATTTTCGAGGAGTTTAAGGGTACAGGTAATATGGAGATACACCTGGACAGGAAGCTGTCTGAGAAGAGGATATTCCCTGCGATAGACATCTATAAGTCAGGAACAAGGAGAGAGGAACTTATAATGACCCAGAAGGAGCTTGAGACAGTTTGGGCGATGAGAAAAGCTCTTGGAAGCGGCAGCACGCAGGAGGTAACCGAGCTATTGATAGCTAAGCTTCTAGAAACTAAAACCAATGAAGATTTTATAACTGAAATGAGAAATAAAATTTGGATATAGTTGAATATTTTTAGATGCTGTGCTATAATCTAATGGTTATATCGAGGAGTAGCTGCAAAAATAGATACTCGTATTGAAGAGAGGTGAATGTAATGAAGACAGGAATCCATCCAGCATATAAAGAAGTAACTGTAACCTGTGCATGTGGAAACACATTCACAACGGGCTCCACTAAGGATGAGCTTAGAGTGGAAGTATGTTCAGAGTGCCATCCATTCTTTACCGGCAAGCAAAAGTTTGTTGAGCGTGGCGGGCGTGTAGAGAAATTCAAGAAGAAATATTCAAAAAGTGATGACAAAAACATATCCTGTTGTTGTAAGTGTTGCGGGTTCTGATAGCGGTGGAGGTGCTGGGATTCAGGCTGATTTGAAGACCATGGCGGCACTTGGCGTTTATGGAGCTACTGTTATAACAGCAGTTACTGCTCAAAATACTAAGGGTGTAATCGCTATACATGCCATTCCTAACGATATTTTTCAAAAACAGCTAAATGCTGTTTTTGATGATTTTGAGGTTGATACCGTTAAAA
>DAIPJA010000237.1:0-2606 GCA_036770525.1 Gudongella sp.
GTTATTACAACATGTTCCAAGCTTTTTTGTAATTTTAACTGTCAAATTCGGGATATTATCGTACTCTGTAATTATACAAAAGACTAATAATACAATCAAGCATTTCCTGAAAATCAAGATATCGTGCTGTGTAAAAAAATATTAAATTATCTATTGACAATAGTACTAATTAGTAGTATATTATATACATGAAAACAAAAAAATCATACGGAGAAAAAAACGACCTGAATTTGAAGACCTTGATAGCATTGACAAAATGCTTTCATTCAGTAAGAAAAAGAGAAACGACTACAATTAGGGAAGGAGGTTTGACGCTGCCACAGTTCGCTGTGTTGGAGATTCTGTACCATAAAGGAGACCTGAGAATTTGCGACATAATTGAAGGGACCTTATCAACTGGTGGCAATATGACCGTAGTAATCGATAATCTTGCCAAGGATGGTTTGGTTGGAAGGTACCCCGATCCCGAGGACAGAAGGGCAAGTCTGATCAGCCTGACTGAAAAAGGTGTCAAAATTATGGAAGATATCTTCCCAAGACATGTCGAGAATATAAGCAGCATTTTTGAAATCCTTGAAGAAGATGAAAAGAAGACCCTGGTAAAATTACTGAAAAAATTGGGTGGAGTTGAACTTTAGCACCACCATTATTTTTACTAATATAAAACTAATTAGTAACAAACTAAGTAGTATAAAAATAATATTAAGAGGAGAGTGTAAAATGAGTAACGTTAAATTAGCAGTGATATATTATAGTATGGGTGGATCAAATTACCAATTGGCTAAATGGGCAGCGGAAGGCGCGAAGGAAGCTGGAGCAGAGGTAAGAGTGTTAAAGGTTCCTGAGCTTGCACCACAATCGGTAATAGATAACAATCCTGTATGGAAAGCGACACAGGAAGCAACTAAGGATGTTCCAACTGCTACATCTGATGATATTGAATGGGCAGATGCAATTATTTTCAGCGTTCCAACAAGGTTTGGTGTCATGGCATCACAAATGAAGCAATTCCTGGACACTCAGGGAGGACTTTGGGCACAGGGTAAAACAGTAAACAAGGTAGTAAGTGCAATGACATCCGCACAAAATCCACATGGAGGCCAAGAGGCAACAATATTGTCTCTATACACAATGATGTATCACTGGGGTGCTATAGTTGCTGCTCCTGGGTACACTGATCCAGTTTTATTTGGAGCAGGAGGCAATCCTTATGGAACCTCAGTATCCATTGGACAGGATGGAAAGATGGTAGAGAATGTTGAAGCAGCGGTTAAGCACCAGGCTAAGAGAACTGTAGACATAGCTTCGAGGATCAAGAAATAAATATAAGAATAAAATTTAGCTTATTAGTATAAATGTAAGGTCGAAAAGGGTTAATAACTTTTTTCGACCTTACATTTATATTGACATTGACGTTACGTAAAGGTTTATACTATCTATATGTTATTTATCATAATTGCTGTGAGGTGTTGTGGATGGAATATAGAGTAAGTGAGCTTGCAAATCTTGCAGGAGTTACCCCAAGAGCCTTAAGATACTATGACAGGATCGGATTATTGAAGCCGCTATATGTAGATGAAAATGGGTACAGAATTTACGGAAAGCAGGAGGTGGATAAATTACAGCAGATATTACTATATAGGGAGTTGGAAGTTCCTTTGGATGAAATAAGAATAATACTAGGTTCTGATGACTTTAATAGGGATACAAGTCTAAAAAGGCATCTTAAGGAGCTCTATAACAAGAAAGACAGGGTGGAGATCCTAATAGAAAATGTTGAAAAGACAATAGCTGCAATGAAAGGAGAGACAGAGATGAGCGATAAGGAGAAATTCAAAGGATTTACGAAAGAGATGATAATACAGAATGAGGAAAAATATGGCAAGGAAGTAAGGAAAAAGTACGGTGATGAATTAGTCGATCGTAGCAACGAAGCACTTACTGGAATGTCCAAGGATGATTACATTAAGCTTAACAGAATAACTGAGGAGTTTAACAAAACTCTGATAGAAGCTATTGAAAATGGAGATCCATCCGGTATAGCAGCTCAAAGGGCTTGTTCACTTCACAAGGATTGGCTTGGCTATTTCTGGGCTGATTATAACAAGGATGCTCACTTAGGACTTGCAGAAATGTATGTCGCTGATGAAAGATTTAAAAAATATTACGATTCTATAGTACCTGGAGGAGCCGAATTTCTAAGAGATGCACTAATGGTATTTTGCAGCTAAAACCACTCCCTCATTGCACTCATAGCAATGGGGGGTATATTTTAGTTGACATTATACAATGCGTAATGATATATTAAATGTAACGAAAGAATATAAGTTATATGAGGAGGATCAATATGAGAAAGATAATCCTATCAACAAAAGAGGACTTAAATATTTATATGAATCCAACCAGGCAGGAAATCCTAAGAATACTAACCCTAAACAGCGATCCTATGACTCCCAAAATGCTCTCTGATAGACTAGGGATATCAGCATCAGGAGTGCAGCATCATATTAAAAAACTCTTAGGCTTGAATCTGATAGAGTTAGACCACATTGAGGTCATAAATGGTATCAATGCCAAGTTATATAAGGCATCGGATGTGACAGTTC
>DAIPJA010000238.1:0-2547 GCA_036770525.1 Gudongella sp.
AGCCATATTGACCGCAGGTGCATTTCCTTCCCCCTGGAATCAAAATGGAATGACCAAGCTCAGCTGCCCTGAAGCTTGAGCCACGCCATAAACCAAGCTGGGGAAGCCATATCGCGCCTCCAAGACCCGTCCCTATGGTAAGCATAACAAAGCTTGATAATCCTTTGCCCGCTCCAAGCCAAGCCTCACATGCCGCAGCACAATTGGCATCATTCTCCACAACAACCGGTATGGAAGATAAATCACTTAAGCCTGCCTTAACATCTGTCCACGCCCAACCGGTGATATTCCCTCCAACGGCCATTATCCTTCCTTTTTCTGAATCTACAAAACCCGGGGAGCCAATACCGGCACCAATTACATCCTCACCCTCAGATAACTCCCCTATCATTTCTGCCAGCTGCCTCAGGATGATCGAAGGATCACCTTCATTCCTTGTCTTAGTGCTGGCTCTCTTAAGGACACAGCCATCCTCAAGGACCAAAGCACCATTAATCTTGGTCCCGCCAAGGTCTAAGCCTATTGCCTTTTTCATTGCATATCCCCCATTTTCTTCAATAACTCATCAATAAGAAATTCAACCTCTGCGGCCTCAGGAACATCCACTTTGTCAAGATTTCCCTCAATATCATTCTTTAGCAGCATGACCCTTAAGACATGCTCATTGATATCCTCTTCAACCAATGAGCCCTCCATATAGCTGTTCTTTATTTTTTCGAGAGCTTCATTCACCGGCTGGACGCCGTGACAGATAAGAGCTATGTCTCCACCAGCCCTTATAAAATCAACGACAGCAGGAGCGATCTCATAATTCTCGGCAATTGCACCCATTGTCATATCATCTGAAAATACTACACCCTTGAACCCCAGCTTTTCTCTGAGCAGACCATTGATCATTTTCTCTGAGACAGTTGCTGGCAGGCTATCGATATCTTCAACCAGAAGATGACCGACCATTATAGCAGGAATGCCGGCCTCAATTGCACCGATAAATGGTATCAGCTCCAAAGTATACAGGTCTTCAATATTCTTCGTTATCCTTGGAAGCGTCAGATGCGAATCCGCAGTAGTGTCCCCATGGCCAGGGAAATGCTTGCCTACAGGGACTATGCCCCCGCTCATTAGACCCTTTATAATACTCTTGCCAATTCTTTCAGCAACATATGGATCGCCGCTTATTGCCCTGTTTCCAATAACAGGGTTTGAGGGATTTGAAGATACATCAAGAACAGGGCTGAAATTCAGGTTGAAGCCAAGATTCCTAAGCTTTGATGCCTGAACTGCACCGTATGAATATGACAAGTCAGGATCATCCTTTTCACCTAATTCTGCTGCAGGAGGCAGATTGCCATATATCCCGGAAAGTCTTGATACTCGTCCACCTTCCTCATCTACGCCTATAATAAGCGGCAAAGGATTGCCCTCATTTGCAGCGATCAGGCTATTGATCAGTTTCCAAACCTGATCAGCGTCCTTAATATTTCTCTGAAATAATATAACTCCCCCTATTTTATTTTCTGATATCAGGCTAAGCTCCTCTTCAGTTGCGGTGAAGCCTCCAATTCCGATCATAACCATTTGCCCCAGCTTTTCCTCAAGGGTCATCTCCATTATTCTTTCCTTCATGATCTCTTCTACCGTAGGCTCAGGATTTTCAACAGGTTCTGAAGGTACTTTTGAAGGCTCTTCAGCAGATTCTGGTAATTTATCCTTCAGTGGTGAACATCCAACGGTCACAAGCAACAATAGGATTGAAATAATTATGAATATCCTTAGCAACAAGGTATTTCTCATATAATCAACACCTGTCTCCGATAAATTCTCTCAACAAAGAATTTGGAGGTATCTGACCTTCATTTTCGATCGATCTGAAATATCTTAAGAACTTGATAAGCTTTTTCGCTTCACTGAAGTGCACACTGTCAGGACCTATCTCTTCCAGTAGTGGAAGAATATATTTCTTCAATACAGACATCTCATAGACCAATGAAGAGTTAAACATTGCGTCAGCCTCCTCCTGGAAGGGGAATATATGCTTTTCCTCTCCTTCTCTGACCCCCTGCCACATATCAAAGGTCCTTAAAGGTCCATTACCCCTGTATTTCACGTCACGAACCATCCTTCTTATGAGTCTGGTGTCGGTCGTGGCAATTCGGTTGTGGTTATCAATGTTGAGCTGTGTCAGCGCAGAAATGTATATCTTGAATTTATTTTTTTCAGGAATACCGGTTGTGAGCTTTGGATTCAGAGCATGGATGCCTTCAATAACGATTGGATGATCCTTGTCAACCTTTATCCATTTGCCTGACTTCTCCCTTCTTCCAGTAACAAAGTTGAACCTTGGAAGCTCTATGGTATCCCCCTCGAGAAGCGATATGAGGTCCATGTTGAAGGATTCGAGGTCTATCGCCTCAAGAGCTTCAAAATCCGGCTGTCCATCTTTCTTCAAGGGAGTTTTTTCCCGATCCACAAAATAATCGTCTACAGAAATAGCAACAGGTCTCTTCCCATTAACCCTAAGCTGAGTCGAAAGCCTTCCTGCAAAGG
>DAIPJA010000239.1:0-2516 GCA_036770525.1 Gudongella sp.
CTGAGGACATTTCAGTTGTTGGATACGGTGACATTACTTTGGCATCATATTTCAGACCTATGCTTACAACTATAAAGGAGCCGTATTATGATATAGGTGCAGTGTCAATAAGAAGGATACTGAAGGTGCTTCAGGGAGAAAAGGTAGAGGAGCAGACAATCGTGCTCCCGGTCCAGCTTATTGTTAGGGACAGCTGTGCATCTCCATCCAAATAATTGTGGAACATAGCAGCACTGTATGATATAATACGCTCAAGCAAATAAAAGTGGGGATAATATGACTAAAGTATTATTGCTTCACGAAAATTCAAAAAATCAAAACCACAGCCCTGCTGTGGTTTTTTTGCGCCACTTCATCTGGTTAGTATAATAATGTATTGGAGGTAGAAGAATGGATAAGGTGTACATAGACGGAAGCAATATGAATCTGAGAGATTTCATCCTCGTAGCTAGGCACAGAAAACAGGTGGAGTTGGATGACAATGCCAAAATAAGAATAAATAGATCAAGAGCTCTGGTTGATAGGTTTGTTGAGGAGGAACGTGTAGTTTATGGCATTACTACCGGTTTTGGAAAGTTCAGTGACGTTGTCATCAGCTGTGAAGAAACAGTAGCCTTGCAAAGAAACCTCATAATCAGCCACTCATGTGGAGTTGGAGAGCCGTTGCCAGAGGAAGTTGTAAGAGGGATAATGCTCTTACGAGCAAATGCATTGTCAAAAGGACTTTCAGGGATAAGGCTTTCTGTAGTTGAGACTCTAATTGAAATGCTAAATAGAAAAGTTCACCCAATAATCCCGGAAAAAGGCTCACTCGGTGCAAGCGGTGATCTGGCACCTTTAGCACATATGGTTCTCGTAATGATCGGTGAGGGGGAAGCCATATTCAATGGTGTCAGAATGAGCGGGCGGGATGCTATGGACAAAGCAGGAATCCCTATTGTTACTCTGGTAGCAAAGGAAGGACTCGCACTTATAAATGGAACACAGGTAATGACCTCCATCGGTGCATTGGCACTTTATGATGCAATAAATCTTTCAAAGATATCAGACATTGCAGCTGCATTGACGATTGAGGCTCTAAATGGAATAACAGATGCCATGGATCCAAGGGTTCATATCGCAAGAGGCCATGTTGGTCAGATCAGCTCTGCGGCTAACCTGTTAAGGCTATTGGAAGATAGCCTTATGACATCAAGACAAGGGCAAATGAGAGTACAGGACCCGTATTCATTAAGGTGTACCCCACAAATACATGGAGCTACAAAGGATAGCCTTCTTTTCATTAAGGAGAAAGTAGAGATAGAAATGAATGCTGCAACGGATAATCCTATTATATTTCCAGACGAGGAAGATGTGATATCAGGTGGTAATTTTCATGGACAACCTATTGCTCTTCCAATGGATTTTTTAGGAATAGCACTTTCAGAGCTGGCAAATATTTCAGAACGAAGACTGGAAAGACTTGTAAATCCGTCGCTTAGCAATGGTCTCCCTGCTTTCCTGACCTCAAAGGGAGGAGTGAACTCAGGGTTTATGATAGTACAATATTCAGCTGCATCTCTGGTTTCCGAGAATAAAGTGTTGGCACACCCGGCAAGTGTTGACTCAATCCCATCCTCTGCAAATCAGGAGGATCATGTATCAATGGGAACAATTGCAGCTAGGAAGGCAATGGAGATACTTAAAAATGCCAGGAAGGTAGTTGCAATGGAGCTTATGGCAGCTTGCCAGGCAATAGATCTTAGAGGGAAAGAAAAACTAGGAAAAGGAACAGAAGTAGCTTATAGAACCTTAAGACAGGAAGTCCGTGAGTTAAATGAAGACAGAATAATGTATTTGGACATTAATAAGTCGGAGGATCTAATAAGGACCAACGTGATTTTGGATGAAGTTGAAGCTGCTATTGGGAAATTGGAGTAAGGAGGTCTATCATGATCAGTAACGAAATGGTTTATGAAGGTATGGAGATCAAGCTGCCAAAAACTCTCCCCAGAGTAAAGGAGTTTGCTCCAGGTATTAGAAGAGCACCTAAAAGAGAACTGACTCTATCCAGGCATGAGATGAGACTTGCATTAAGAAATGCACTAAGGTATATTCCTGAGGAACTGCATGAGACCTTAGCACCTGAATTTATGGATGAACTTTTGACTTGTGGAAGGATTTATGGCTACAGATTCAGACCTGAAGGTGAGATAAAGGGAAGGCCAATAGATGAATATAAGGGGAAATGCATAGAGGCTAAAGCTTTTCAGGTGATGATAGACAATAACCTTGATTTTGATGTTGCACTTTATCCTTATGAGCTTGTGACATATGGTGAGACAGGACAGGTTTTTCAGAACTGGATGCAGTACAGACTGGTAATGCAATATCTCGAGATATTAGATGACAGTCAGACACTGGTGATCATGTCGGGCCACCCATTAGGACTGTTTAAATCAGCGAAACACAGTCCAAGGGTAGTCATTACCAACTCTCTTATGATAGGTATGTTTGACAATCAGGATCAATGGATA
>DAIPJA010000240.1:0-2508 GCA_036770525.1 Gudongella sp.
TGTGATAGTACATGCGGTAGAAGAACCAGCCCATCTTTGTGGTTGTGAAAGGAGCCGGGGGCACTCCGTACTTCCAGGTTGCGATGTAGCCTTTTCCCTGTGTGGAAGGTGATTCCAGTTCAGTGACAATAGGACATCCCGTTTCCCCCCTATAGGGGGTTTTTATCTTATTCCCGTAAATGTCGTTGATTAGGTTTTGGCTCACCGCAATGGCCTGGTAGTGGGCACCAATCCCTGTTTTGAGTATGTCGGCAGGTCCAAGGTCACCGAGGACATATACGTTGTCATAGTTACCAGCAGGTCCTCTGTACTGAAGCGTAGCTTTGTCTGCGGATAACCATCCATTTTCATCCGCAAGACCGGAATCTATCAGCACCTGTGGAGCTTTGTGTGGTGGAATGGTGATCAAAAGGTCATATCTCACCTTATCTCCATTCTTTGATGTCAGTTCCTTTTTGTTTGCATCAACACTTGCAAGAGGGAAATTCCTTATGACCTCAACGTTCTTTTGTTTGAACTGCCCTGTAACAAGCTTGTTGAACTCCGGTGGTCCGATGGGCTCCATGGGCCAGATAAGCGTTAGCTGTATATCGTCCCTGTTCTTCTTGACATTTCGCAGATAGCTTTCCAGCATAAATGTGAATTTCACAGGTGCACCTGGGCATGGCACAGGCATTGAGGCTACAGAAACTACAACTTTTCCGCGACCTATGTTCTTTACCAGATCCCGTACCTTGAAAGCATCTTCTATAGATGTATAGAAAGTGTTCAGATCATTTGCAAGTCCAGGGACCGCATTTATGTCAGCTCTGCATCCCATTGAGATAACAAGATAGTCATAGTCATATTTTTTATCACTTTTGACGGTGACCTCTTTTTTCTTAAGGTCTACTGCTGTAACCTCACCATCTCTTCCAAAAATGGCCTTCACCCTGGGACTTATAAGTTTCTTTCGTGGTCTTGTGATTTCTTCAGGCGTATAGAGTTCAAAGGGAATAAAAGTAAAACCGCCTTGGTTTATATTGATATCACTTTTGTCAAGGATTGTTATTTCTAACTCTTCTTTGGCAATTTTATTCCTGAACTCTCTGGCCAATATATTGGCTACCACCGATCCGGCATAGCCTGCCCCCAATATCAGTACCTTTTCTTTCATAATAAACCCCATATTTTATGACTCAAGTTTAGCAGTCAAAAGTAATAAAAGTGTTCTTAGTTTTGTTATATATGAAAACTATGCAACAAAAAATAAGAACATATTACATTAGTCCTAATGAGAATATATGTTTTCCTATCGAAGCAATTCTGGCCGTAAACAGACTCTACTACTTGCTTGAATTTTCTACTGTCTTTGGCAAACAAAAATAATGGAACCAACGGCTTTGCAGAAATCTTCCGATATTCATGAGAGATTCAAGTGAACAATATTTCAAATATAATGCTAGATAGTGGTGAGAAATACCAATTATAGCTAATAATATGCGTTAATGTAATATACCTATAGAGTCTGCATACCTTCTTTTTATTCAGAGCAATTCAAAACTGCCTCGCGATTTTTTTAGCATAACATAAATGATATAACAAAATAGGAATTAATGAATCGAGGCCTCTGTTAGAGGCATATTCAATTTGTTATATGATCAGGTAATATTTCTGTTTTCATGTATTGACTGAGTTCTTAGGGGCGAATCTCTTAACCCTCTTTCTTTCTGGCTTTTTGCATTGGCCCTTCATGTATCTTCTCAAGAGCCTCCACCATTTTTTCGAGGTTTACATACGGTATTCCTGCGATCATTTCTTCATTTTTGATATCTGTGGACCTGCGACATCCGAAACATCCAAGGCTCATGTTCATCTTACCTGTGAGCAGGGGAATGAGAGTGGAATCCACACATGTTGCCTGGAAAGCTGCTGTGCTGAATGCCTGCCTTCCACCTTCGAAGAAAGTAGCTGCCGGAATAAGCCAGTAAAGAGTTTCCGGGACATCCACCAGCACCACAACATCAGGTTCGAATTCGAAATCCTTCAACGGACCAACAACTGTAGCAATCGTACTACCCTCATCCAATTCAGAACGTTGGGAGATCATATTTGCAGCTGCATCGGTACATTCGAACATTGCGAGATTCGTATGGAATTCACCTGATTTTACCTTAGGAGGAGTTGGAACCAGACCAAGGCTTGATGCACCCACGACACATGCATGTTTCTCAGCAGGCATTATAAACGATTCACCGTTCCTTGCCCTCATAATGGACTGACAGTGCCTGATGTTATTTGCAGGTTCTGTGAACCCTTCAGGAATTTGTTGTCCCTTCTTTATTAATTTGACAGCCACTGGTTCATATCTAAGGTCTAGTATTTTTATAAGCTTTTCAGATAGTTCAGCGTTCTTCATAATATCAAGCTTCTTAAAAATGATTTTTAATATAACATATTTGATTTTTTCATTTTAACCCAAGTTTGACAGTTTTCACTCTTTTCTGAAGAGAAAGTGTTCTCATTAGA
>DAIPJA010000241.1:0-2482 GCA_036770525.1 Gudongella sp.
CTCTTGTCATTGTCAAACAACATTCTTATGTCGTTAATTCCATATTTTACCATGGTGATCCTGTCTATCCCCATTCCAAAAGCAAACCCTGTGTACTTTTCAGAGTCTATGCCACAGGTCTCAAGAACCTTGGGATGCACCATTCCACAGCCTAAAAGTTCCATGCTCCAGCCGGTAAAATTACATGAAGGACATCCTTCTCCTCTGCATTTGATACATGTTACATCAACCTCAGCACTGGGTTCGGTAAATGGGAAATAGTGTGGTCTGAATCTGGTTTTCATATCATCTCCAAATAACTCTTTGACGAAAATGTCCAGAGTGTGTATTAGATTCGCTAAGGAAATGTTTTCGTCAACTACCAGCCCTTCCAACTGATGGAACATTGGCGAATGAGTGTCATCAACATTATCAAATCTGAAAGTCCTTCCAGCTGAAACCATTCTAAGAGGGGCTCCATATTTCTTCATTGCCCTTATTTGAACAGGAGAGGTTTGTGTTCTCAGTAGAATATTGTCACTTATATAGAAGGTATCGGACATATCTCTTGAAGGGTGATTATCTGGAGTGTTCAATGCATCAAAGTTATTATCGACCGTCTCCACTTCGGGACCGGTCACTACCCTGAAACCCATGCTTATAAAAAGGTCCTCCAACTCCTCAGCTGTAGCTATCAACGGATGTCTATGACCTCTTACCAGTTTTTCTGTAGATACTGTTACATCTATGGTCTCTGTGGCAAGTTTTGCCTCTTTAATCTTCTCCTTAAGAAGCTCCTTAGCCTCAGAAATTTTCTCTTCAATCTCTGTCCTTACTTCATTTGCCATCTGACCTATCACGGGGCGCATTTCTGCCGACAGCTTGCCCATGTCTCTAAGGATCGAGGTGATTTCCCCCTTTTTGCCTAGAAATTTGACCCTTAGGTCCTCCAGTTCAGCCATATCTACAATATTTTGCAGCTCCTTGAGGGCAGAATCCCTCAATTCTTCAAGTCTATCCTTCATAACGGACTCCTTTCAATGTGTAAATTAAATGATTTCTGATTATTTACTAAATTATAGCACCCCGAATACTAAAACTCAACCGACAATCTGGAATTAGCTGAGGCTTCATACATTATGAGAGAAGCGGCTACGCCTGCATTCAGAGATTCGGCTTTCCCCGGCATTGGTATAGTTATCCTTTGATCGCAAATCTCAAATATCTCTTTGGATATACCACTTCCTTCATTGCCAATAACCACAATATCTTTCTCGGTGAATTCGTATTCTCTCAGCACAACGCTTCCTTCCATGGAAGTGGAAGCAACCTTGTAGCCCTTTGCTTTAAGATTTTCCAGATCAGACGCTCCATCGTGAGTGAAGTATAATGATGACCTTAATATTGAACCCATCGATGCCTGCACTGCTTTGGGATTAAATGGATCAACTGAGCCTGGTCCTATGATCAGACCGTTAAAACCAAAAGCATCTGCAGATCTTATTATTGTGCCACAATTGCCTGGATCCTGAAGACCATCCAAAAACAAGAATCTCCCTTTACCGGGAAACTCTTTTATTGTTTTGATTTTCATTTTGACTAATGCCATTACACCTTGAGGTGAGTCCATGGCAGTAAGTCTCGAGAACACTTTCCCGTTTGTGATGATGACATCCGTTTTGGCTTCCAGACCGGATATCAGAAATGCTGTCTCAGAAGCTTCAACCAAATCCGAATTTATGATCAGTTTAACTATAATTCCGCCCTCTCTGATCGCTTCTGTTATCATTTTACTGCCTTCCACCAGGTAAACGCCTTTTGCCCATCTTCCTTTTCTGGTTTTAAGAGAATTTATCTCCTTGACCAAAGGATTATTGATTGAGGTTATTTCAATCATTTAATCACCAGCCTTTTGCTCCAGCTTTGCAATTTCATCAGTACTTCCCAAAACTACTAGGATATCTCCAATTTCAATCTTATCATTTGGACCTGGTGACACATTTACCTGATCTCCTCTTTTTATAGCCATAACATTTACACCGTATTTATTCCTTAATCGCAAATCTGAAAGTGTTTTTCCCCACCATCTCTCCAGGGATCTAATTTCAAGGATGCTGTAGTCAGGAGAAAGTTCAATGTAATCAATTATGCTCTTAGATGTTAGGTTATGAGCAACTCTTACTCCCATATCCCTCTCCGGATAGATCACCTTATCTGCTCCTATTTTTTTCAAGACCTTGCCGTGAAGCTCTGATTGAGCTTTAGTCACTACCTGCTTGACCCCTAGCTCCTTAACTATCAATGTCGCCATTATGGATGCCTGCAGGTCGGTACCTATGCTGACTATGACTACATCAAAGTTCTTCAGCCCAAGCTCCTTCATAACCGCCTCATCCATTACGTCTGCCTGAATCGCATGGGTAACATTGGGTGAAATGGTTTCAACAACATCCGGGTCGCCATCGATAGCAAGTACCTCATTCCCTAATTCATGTAGAGTTCT
>DAIPJA010000036.1:0-13416 GCA_036770525.1 Gudongella sp.
CAATTATCTGTGCAATTCCACCGTAGAATATCCCCATTCCAAGTATCATGGCACTCATGGGAATGAGTCCTGCGTTGCTGATATTAAGTAAAACTGTAGTAAGCCCGAAGCCAAGAAGTCCCAGCGGTGCTGGATTTGCTGCCGTATCCTTTATGGATACCACCGTTTGATTATTGTTGTTTTGCATATTCTCCTCCTAATAAATCGTTATCTTTCTGTCATACGACACAGCCTTTATTATACAGACATTCAATATGCAAAGCAACAAGTATTTATATGATTTTTCTAATCGTATCGTGATCAGAGAAACAGCTCCATTTCCCTTCTCTCCTTATACTTTTCCTCCAGCTCCTCCTTATGCCAAATGAAGCTTTTATCAGTAAATACCTTGGCAGATACCGGGCAAACCCTTACACAGGCGCAGCACTTTATACATGGCCCAGGTATTCTTGATACATCTGTAAAATCGATCGATCCCATAGGGCATGAGCTGGCACATAATTTACAGTCTATACAGTCCTCCATAGTTTCCGGCTTGATCTTCCGAAAATCAACATACTCTCCGTCCTCACTGATTGGCCTGTAATAAGGCCTGTAGGAATGATTTCCCGGAATTGTTAAATTCGTCTCCGAATTTGAGGCTGATAACTTTCTGCCAATTGCCTCACCAAAATCATGGAGCTTCGCAATATCATCCTCATCAGGTCGCCCCTTAGCCAGCAACTCTGAAAAGGAGTGCTGTCCCACGACTGCAGCAGCGGCTATTATATTAAAGCCTCGCTCTTCAACAAGATCGCATAGTTCAATCAGAGCGTCGTCATAGTGCCTGTTCCCATAGGTAACAACACATACGCATTTTGCACCATTTCCCCCGATAGTGTTTAAATAGGGCAATAGCAGATTTGGAAGTCTTCCTGCATAAACGGGCATACCTATGACCAGAAGATCCTCCTCCGAAAAGATCAAAGCCTCCCTCCTTCGGGAAGGGAGAGTAATATCAAGCTCCTCAAAGTCTGTAATTTCATCCAGAACCTCCCGGATACCTCTCATTATTGCTCTAGAAGCCTTTGATGTATTACCTGTAGGGCTAAATGTCACGGTATAATGGCTCATATGCTTGCCTCTTTCCTGACTTCCTCCGTGAGATTTGACCTGAATTTAATAGCTTTAGCACCCATTGCCTTCAGTACTCCGGACAAGGGTACTCCAATTATCATTCCGGGTATCCCCATCATGCTTCCAAAGAAGAGAACTGAGAACATAACAGTCAGAGGATGGAGTCCTACTGAATGAGACATTATCTGTGGTGAAATCAGGCTTGATTCTACCTGTTGGATAACTAATATAAGTATCACTACCCACAATGCCATCAGTGGCTTTTCCAAAAGAGCCAGTACCACTGGCAGTATTCCTCCAAGCCATGGTCCAAAGTATGGGATTATATTCGTTAGACCTGCTACAAAGCCGATTGTCAGGGAGTATGGAACGCCGATGATCCTGCAGCCTATCCCAGTAAGTACACCGACAAATATGGCTACTGTCAACTGTCCCTTCAGGAATCCTCCCAGTACCTTGTCTACATCCTTCCCGAGCTCCAATATTCCCTTTCTGAGAGTAGCAGGGACAACACTCATGATTCCTTTGACAAGCTTATCCTTATCCTTCAGATAATAAAAGGCTATAAGAGGTGTCATTACAAGATCAAGCAAGGTTCCTGTTGAGCTGGCCAATGAATTTAGTATCCCTCCCATTGCAGTTCTGAGGTAATTTGAAATATTTGCAATTTCCTTGTCTATATTTAAAAACTCCTGGATCGGTTCCGGTATGAAGGGTATTTTTCCAGCTCTGAGGCCTTCGATGAAATTTTTCAGAAATTCAAAAATCCTGGGTATATCGTTTATAAATACAGACATGTCCCTTGTCAGTCTTGGGATAAAGGTTGCGAATACTAAAGCTATAATGCCGGCTATGGCTGCAAATATAAGAAGTATTGCCCAAATTCTCTTAAGACCTTTCTTTTCCAGCAGCTTCACAAGAGGATCCAGAAGATATGCTGCTACCAATGCATATATGAATGGATTTATCATGCTCCCCAGAGGCTTTCTAACGAGAAAAAAAACAATTATAGCTATGATAAAGACAGTTAAATCAAACCAAGCTGATTTATTTAACTTTGGAAGCTTCATTTATGTCTACACCAACTTTCCTTAAAATGATGGGCAGGAATAATCCTGCCCTTATTTGAATCTTACTGCTGTTCCGTAGGCTATTACTTCAGCTGCACCCTGCATTATCGCAGAGGATGCATATCTTATGTTTACTATAGCATCTGCTCCCAGTGCCTCTGCCTCTTCTACCATCCTCTTGGTGGCAAGAGCCCTTGCATCATTCATCATTTCATTGTATGCCTTCAGCTCACCGCCGACGAGAGTTTTGAAGCCTTGTGTTATGTCCTTTCCAAGATTCTTGCTCTGTATTGTTCCACCCTTTACAAGACCCAGCATCTCAAATTCCTTTCCGGTAATGTAATCAGTATTTACTAAGATCATCCTCTTCACCACTCCTTATCTCCTTTATTCTCTCATACAGCACATAAACGCTTACACCCATGAAGCCAAGGGGTATTGCTACGACGAAAAACTTGAATATTGGGGGCATGGGTTCCCTGGACAGATAAAATACATAAAAGAAAAGATAGATCAAAATAAGTATGGTTATTATGATTGGAGCAATAAGCTTTTTCCATTTCACAGGCGTCACCACCTCCTAATGATAATTTAGCACGTAGAGCTTTCAATGGCAAGGTTTAGCTCATTGGTGTCCAAAAACTCTTGCAAAGGAAATTACATTTTGCTATTATTACATTATATATGGGCGAGTAGCTCAGTTGGGAGAGTACCTGAATGGCATTCAGGGGGTCGTGGGTTCGAGTCCCATTTCGTCCACCAAACCTGTCACTTCATTCATAAGCATAATGAAGTGACTTTTTCATGCAAACGTAAAGAATGTATATATGGAGCTGAGATGATATGAAGAAAAAAGTAATATTAGGTATGAGCGGCGGCGTAGATTCTTCGGTTTCGGCGGTGCTATTGAAGGAGGCCGGTTATGACTTGATTGGACTGTTCATGAAGAACTGGGATGAGAAGGATGAAAACGGAGTCTGCACATCGGCTGAGGACGCTGAGGACGCTAAAAGAGTTGCGGCTGAGCTGGGCTTTCCCTGCTATACCATAAATTTCGAAAAGGAATACTGGGAGAGAGTCTTCAGCTACTTCCTTAGCGAGTATAAGAAGGGCAGGACTCCAAACCCTGACGTTATGTGCAATCAGGAAATCAAATTCAATGCCTTTCTCGATTATGCCCTGAAGCTTGATGCTGACTTCATAGCCATGGGCCACTATGCACAGGTGGAGGAAAGAGACGGAGAGTTCGTGCTGCTTAGGGGCAAGGATCAGAGCAAGGACCAAAGCTACTTCCTGTCGAGGATTACTCAAAAGGCACTGTCTAAAACCTTGTTCCCCATCGGTCACCTTGAGAAGAAAAGAGTCAGGGAGATCGCAGAGGAGTATAAGCTCTATACTGCCAAGAAGAAGGATTCAACTGGTATATGCTTTATTGGGGAAAGAGACTTTGACGAATTTCTTGACAGGTACCTTTTGTCTGAAGAGGGCGACATTATAGATGTGGACGGCGGAAGGATAGGTAGACACTCTGGACTCATTCACTACACTCTTGGCCAAAGAAAGGGCATAGGCATAGGCGGAGTGGGTACTGGTGAACCCTGGTTTGTAGTAGGAAAAAGCCTTAAGAATAATCAGCTCTTTGTCGCTCAGGGCGAAAACCATCCTGCTTTGTTCTCGGTTTCTCTTCAGGGTGAGGATCCTGTTTGGATATCCGGGAGGGCTCCGGAGCTTCCGATGAAATGTACAGCAAAGTTCAGATACCGTCAGGCTGATATACCCGTCACGGTTTCAGAGCTTGAAGACGGTGCTCTTAATATCCAGTTTGATAACCCTGTGAAGGCTGTTACGCCCGGCCAGGCTGCTGTATTATATAACGGAGAGGTATGCCTTGGAAGCTCAATAATTAGGTCTGTAGAGCCTCTTAATAAGGTCTACAGCCAAATCAATATAGATTAAAAGACTGCCGGCGGGCAGTCTTTACTTATATAGCGATTTTAAAAGCTCTATCTCCTTTTTATAACCCTCTATATCATTTGGTGTCTCCAGAACAAAAGGAAGGTCTCGAAGACTGGGGTGGTTTATGAGCCTCTCGAAGGTATCGAGTCCCAGGGTTCCCTCCCCTATTTTTGCATGTCTGTCCTTGCCGCTTCCAATTTCGTTTATGCTGTCATTTATATGAACAGCCTTGAGCCAATTGAGGCCTATTATCCTATCGAACTCCTCCAATACTCCATCAAGGTCGTTTACTATATCATAGCCTGCATCGCTTATATGACAGCTGTCTATGCAAACTCCTATCCTATCCTTGTGCCCAACACCGTCAAGTATCCTTTTTAGCTCTTCGAAGCTCCTACCAAGCTCAGTCCCCTTGCCTGCCATTGCCTCCAATAAAACTATTGTTTTCTGCTCCTTCCACATGACCTTGTCAAGCAGCCCGATCACAAGCCTTATTCCCTCATCGACTCCCTGACCGACATGGCTTCCAGGGTGAAGATTATAAAAAGTCCCGGGCATAAGCTCAAGTCGTTGAAGATCATCTCTCATTACCTCCTCTGCAAAGTGCCTGACTTTTTCATCCTTGGAAGCAGGATTGAGAGTGTAGGGTGCGTGTGCAAGAGCGCCGCTTATATTGTTCTCATGCATTAACTTTCTAAGCCGCAGGACATCCTCCGGATCTATCTCCTTAGCCTTGCTTCCTCTGGGATTCCTCGTGAAAAACTGGAAATAATTCGCCCCTATTGATAAAGCCTCAATACCCATTGCTTCAAAACCCTTTGCTACTGATAAGTGACAGCCTATTTTAAACATTTTAGCCTCCTTGAAATAAATACTAAGTCGTTTATACCCATGTTTTAAATTATAAAATTCAAAATCATTGTTGATTAATTGACAATATAGCTTTATTATTGTAGTAAAGCATCTTGTTAATTGAAGCTAATATTCACAATAATAGCTTCAATTATACTGAGCGGGGTATATGCATTGGGATGGGAAAATAATATTGGGAGATGATTATTTGAGAACATTAATCAAAAATGCAAAGATCTTTGCAGAAAAAGGACATTTTGTTGAAGCTCTGCTGATAGAAGACGGCTTCGTAAAAAAAGCAGGCAGTAATGCTGAACTGGCAGGTGAATCAGTGGATACGGTCCTCGATATGGAAGGAAGAACCATACTTCCGGGTCTAAATGACAGCCATCTTCATATTACTATGAAGGGTGCAGCCATGAACTCCTGCGATCTTATACCTGCAAAATCCATAGACGATATAATAAGACTTGGCCGAGAGTTTCTGGCTAAAGATCCTGATATGAAAGCAATGCCGGGTAGAGGTTGGAATCAGGACTATTTCGCAACCGGTGAAAAAAGGATGATAAACAGATTCGATCTCGACCAGATATCCACAGAGATCCCTATAGTATTTGAGAGGACTTGCGGTCATGTCGGAGTTGGAAATACCAAGGCTCTTGAAATATTGGGGGTTGACGAGAATACAAAAGTAGATGGTGGAGAAATAGAAATCGGCGAAGACGGCAAACCTAATGGTATATTCAATGAAAATGCAGTTCAGCTGATTAGAAAAGCTATCCCAGAGAAGGATATGGCCACCAGGGAAAAGGAATTCCTTATGTCGATGGATTATTCAGTCAGTCAGGGTTTGACCTCAGTTCAATCCTGCGACGTACTGGGCAAAGACTTCAAAGAGGTATTCAAGCTTCTTCACGACTTGTACAGTGAGGGAAAACTTAAGTTCAGATACAGGCATCAGTATAATTTCCAGGATATCGAGGACTTTAAGGAGTATTTGAAATCGGAGCATATAACAGGCAAATACGATGAGATGTTCTTCTCGAAAGGTGCCCTGAAGCTATTCAAGGATGGCTCTCTTGGTGCCAGAACAGCTTATATGAAGAAGGAATATGCAGATGCTCCCGGGACCTTTGGAGTTGAGGCGCTAAGTGATGATCAGCTTCAGGCATTGGTTGATCTTGCGGTTGAGAACGACATAACAGTAGTCACTCATGCCATAGGGGATGCTGCAGTTGAAAGCGTCATGAATGCTTATGAGAATACTATGATCGATGGCAAAAACCCTCTGCGTCATGGAATAGTTCACAACCAGATAACAAGTATGGAGCAACTGGAAAGACAGACTAGACTTCAAATTCCGGTAATGTATCAGCCTATCTTCCTTGACTATGACAACAGAGTTATCGAGGACAGAGTAGGCAAGGAGCTTGCAAAGACATCCTATGCCTTCAATACACTGTATAAGATGGGGGCTCCGGTAAGCCTGGGAACAGATTCACCTGTCGAGGACTGCAATCCATTCCAAAACATCTATTGTGCAGTGAACAGAAAGGGACTTGACGGACATCCTGAAGGAGGCTATTATCCGGAGGAAGCTATGACTCTCGAGGATGCGATAGACGCTTATACTGTAGGAAGTGCTTTCAATGAATTCAAGGAAGATGTCAAAGGGAAGCTGTTACCAGGCTTTGTTGCTGACCTTATCGTTCTTGACAGGGATATCTTCTCCATCGATCCAATGGAGATAAATAATGTCAAGGTAGAAAAGACAATGGTAAATGGTAAATTCGTTTACGAGAGATAAAAACTTGAAGCTGTCAGTGGCTATGCCCACCGGCAGCTTCTTTTATTACTTCTCTTCTACTGTGACCTTGCCATCCTCTATCAGCTTATTGGCGATCCACTCTGCAACCTTTCCCGTTATTTCAACGCAGTGCCTTTTTCTTTCTGGGCTCATAAAGTTGTCTCCTGCCCATTTTCTGGTAATCACCCTACAGCAGTTTGAACCATATTCATCCATCACATAGTCATGGAGCTGTGCCGCAGCAGGAAACATTTCCTCTTTCATGGGCTCTCCATGGACTCTACCATAAACCATCCCCAGTGCCATCTGTCCGCCGCTTACAGCACCGCAAACGCATCCGGACTTCCCCATCCCTATTGGGAAGCCTGAGGCCATTTTCACTATATTTTCATCAAACGGTTTTCCTAAAAGGTTATTTATTGTTTGGGCAACTGCTTCTGAACAGTAGAACTCTCCCCTTGCAAAGTAGCCTGATGCCTCTTCCCTTATCTGATCCAATAATTCCTGTTTAGTCATATGTAATCCTCCTCGTTTATATATTAATTTTCTCCGCTATCTTTGGTCTTTCAGGCTTAAGGAACCCAATGTACCTGAAAAGAACGTAAATAACCAAAACCACTGCAATTATGGCTTCAATATCTGATAATTGTCTCAACAAGCCTATCTCCGCAAAGTAACCCGATGCGGCTTTGATAGATATCGCAGTTATAACCACCGGAAATGTGAAAGCTGCGTATGAAGGATAAAACCTTAATCTCAAAAGCACTGGGAGCTTGATCAGTACATATATGTAAGCAAGCTGAGAGATGATCAACAGCGCTGCTGCAAACAAAGAATTTTTTGATTCAAATGCGTTCATATAACCAGCGAGAAGAAGGCTGGCAGGAGCACAGAATATAGCGATTGCCGGTAGTGCCGGTTCAGGTACAGATTTAAGTCTTCCCAGCTTTCTTATTACTAATGGCAACAAAGCCAAGTAACCAACAAAACCTATCCAAAACAGCAACTGCCCGACTGGCCTCATAGAGTAGGCAGGGCTAGTTACCGATGCTGCTACGATTCCGACATAGACTATAAACCACGAGGGCATGACTGAATCCTTTTTAAATCCTCTGATATATTTATTGCTGAAAAATATTGCAAGTCCAATGTGTAACACTATCGCCACCGTCCACATTATAAGGGCTGCTGTAGGTACTATCGGTTTAATGTATACGGAAAGCAGCATCATCCCCATTGAGTATGTAGGAGCGACGCTTGCAACCACAGGGTTTTTAAGCTCCTCCAAAACTGAATCCTTGAATAACATCAGCTTCAGGGTGAGAAGAACAAAAATAATTGCTGCCAAAAAACCCATGACAAGCCTCAATTCAGTCGACCACTGTTGGATAAGGTTTCCTCCTGCAGCCAATCCCAGCATAAGACCAGCGGTTGGAACTGGAATTCTTTTTATAAGTCCAATCATAAAATCACTCCTTCATATTGATCGATACATTGAAATAATAACATTTGTTAGATTGTTGACGCCAATCGATATTTTTTATAGATAATCGATATCAATACAAAAACCAAATAAAAAACCGCTGAGGGGATAAACCTCAGCAGTTTTAACACTTGATGCTCTATTTGATTTTTTCGGAGTAGTCTGCCAGCATCTCAAGGCCTTTTATAAGTACCTCCTTCGAAGCGGCGTAGCCTATCCTGAAGCTTTTCTCATATTCGAAGCAATCTCCCGGCGTTACAAGTGTCTTTGAGTGTTCCATAAGTCCGATGCAAAAATCATAGGAGTTTATATCAAAGTCGTAGTAGACAAGAGCGGTGGTGCCTGCCTTCGGCTTCACGAAGGAAAATCTTGGATGCTCTTTTATCCAATTATCAAGTATTTCCAGATTCTCCTTTATTATCCCCAGGTTTCTCTCCAGAAGCTTGTCCTTGTTTCTAAGGGCATGGGCTGCTATTATTTCATCCAGCATCCCGCAGCTTATAATACTATAATCTCTGTGGGATTCAAGCTTCTTCATAAGCTCAATATTCTTTGTAGCTATCCAGCCAAGCCTGAGGCCAGCAAGTGAGAATACCTTTGACATGCTTGACGTGCCTATACCCTTCTCATAGAGGTCCGCTATGGAAGTTTGGTAGCTTCCATCCTGATTAAGGCCTCTGTAAACCTCGTCACACAAAACATAGGCATCGTGTTTTCTCGCAAGCTCCACTATCTCCTTCATCAGCTCCTCCGGGATGATCGCACCTGTAGGATTGTTAGGATTATTCAGAGCTATAAGCTTTGTACTATCATCTACAACCCTCTTTAATATCTCCATATCGGGCAGGTAATTTTTCTCTTTTTCCAGATAGACTACAGTGACCTCCGCACCAATTGACTCGGGTATGGAATATAGCTGCTGATAGGTCGGTATTATGGATACCACCTTGTCACCCCTATCAACTATGGCCTGCAGAATAAGGTTGTTTGCGCCTATCCCTCCATTTGTAGTAAGTATATCATCAGAGGTAAGGTTCTTGTATAAGCCGCTTATTGCGTTTTTTAGATCAGGATTACCGGTTATATACCCGTAGGTGAGCTTTTTCTCTGAGAGTTCCTTGAAAAAATCTCCCTCAGGAGTTCCTGTAAGCCGTAGAAGCTCCTTTAAGGATATAGAATCCACACATGTCTCAGCTATGTTATTAACAGCATCCATCTCATACTCATTCATCCATTGCTCCACCTTGAACGGCTTAAGCTTCATTTAAATCAATCCTTTCATAAAAGTAAATGTAATTATTTTGACTTAGGCTTGTCAAATTCAAATGCTATTGCTCCTCTTAAGAGAGCTTTATCCCTGATCCATTCCTCATATGAGTAGATCCTTCGTCTACCCCAGTTGGACGCAATAAGATCGAAGCCTTCTTTTTTACTGATCATGCCGGTAACTGTAATCCAATGGTTTCTGAATTCCCTGTTTGAAGAGTTCCAGGTCAATAACAGGACTGGTCTGTCCAATTCAAGCATCCTGATAATAAAGTCGCTTCCTTCATCTACATCCCAAATCCAGCTTTCCATATAGAAGCTTAACCTGATACCTCTTGAGTACGCATATTTCTGAATCCCCTGTCTCATCTTGGTAAGGGTGGGTATCCCATAAACTCTGGGCTTTAGAAAAGGATATAACTCCTTCATCAGCCCTACAAAATCCTCACTTGTAGTTCCCCGGTACAAAGCCGACAGCTCTTTTCTCGTCCTTGAGAGATACATAATAAGATTTGCAGCAGCAGTTACTCCACATGATCTGTCAGCCCAAAACTGATTTTTGACCTTAAATGTTTTAAGCCAGCTTTGCTGACCTCCATAGGAGCCTTCGACATTGAAAAGTTTCTCATTAAGGAGCATGTTCATCCCCTCCATTTCACGTGTGTTTACATTATACCAGATTTACTGGATCTGTGAAGATTATAGCCCTGTGATTATAACTTCCGGCATCTGTTGAAAATAAGCATAACATGGGTAAAATAGCTTTAGAGCTACGAATGGGAGGAGTTGATCGATTTGAATGCTTCGTTGGGTTTAGTTGCAGTAATAGGAGGGTCCAATCTTGATATTGTTGGCTCACCCTCGAAAATACTTATTAGAGGAGATTCAAATATTGGAAGTGTAAAGCTGTCTCCAGGAGGTGTGGGAAGGAATATTGCAGAAAACACTGCATTGCTGGGCATCTCAACAAGGCTTTTCTCTATCGTAGGAAATGACAGCTTTGGGGATTATCTGCTTACGGAGGCAAAAAAATCCGGTATTGATGTGGACTTTGTAAAGAGAGTTTCCAGTCCCACAGGTATTTATCTGGCTATACTTGATGAAAACAAGGATATGGATCTTGCAATCAATGCGATGGAGATCATGGCTGAGCTTGACTGGGAGTATATCAGCGACAATAAAGCCTCGATCGAGAAAAGCGAGATAATAGTTCTTGATGCAAATCTAAAGAAGGATGTTCTTGAAAGAGCCACAAATGAGTTTCGCCACAAAAAACTTTTTCTTGATACGGTCTCCACAGCCAAGGCTGAGTCTGCAGCATCTATTATTGGAAACTTTCATACCATAAAGCCAAATAAGATAGAGGCTGAGACATTGACCGGGATCAGGATCCACGGCAGAGATGATTTGTTAAAAGCAGCAAACATCCTTCACGGCAGAGGGGTTATAAATGTTTGTATAACCCTGGGCAAGGATGGCGTTTTTTACAGTACAAAGGATGGGGATCATGGCGGGTACCGTTCCACTGAGTTCGTTCCTCTGAATGCCACCGGTGCAGGCGATGCATTCCAAGCCGGGCTTATTTACGGAGAATTAAATGGTTTTCCACTGAAGGACTCAATAAAATATGCTATGGGAGCGGCAATAGTAGCTATGAGCTCTGAGGATACCATAAGCAAGGAAATGAGTATAGGTAAAATCACCACAATTTCAAAAAGATTGGAGGAAATAAAGTGAACAGATATCTTGATCTAAGTGAAGAAGTAAGAAAAGCAATTGAGGATCAAAGGCCGATAGTCGCTCTGGAATCAACGATAATTTCCCATGGTATGCCTTACCCTCAAAATGTCGAGACTGCATTGAAGGTTGAGGAAATAATTAGGGAGCATGGGGCTGTTCCGGCTACTATTGGGATAATTGGAGGAAGGCTTAAGGCTGGACTTACATCTGAGGAAATTGATTACATGGGAAGAGCTAAAAATATCGCCAAGGTCTCCAGAAGGGATATTCCTTACCTGATAGCTCATAAAAGAGATGGAGCAACAACAGTTGCCTCCACAATGATAATAGCTTCTATGGCAGGCATAAGGGTTTTTGCCACAGGAGGTGTAGGCGGAGTACACAGGGGAGCCGAGAAAACAATGGATATATCGGCTGACCTGGAAGAGCTTGCAATGACTGAAGTGGCAGTGGTATGTGCAGGTGCCAAGTCCATACTTGATCTGGGACTCACTCTTGAGTACCTGGAGACAAAGGGAGTACCGGTATTGGGTTATCAGACAGAGGAGCTTCCAGCGTTCTATACAAGAAAAAGCGGCTTTGGCGTGGATTATAAGGTTGATACACCTAAAGAGATAGCAGACATCCTTAGGACTAAGTGGGATCTGGGTCTCAAGGGTGGAGCTCTTATAGCCAATCCGATCCCGGAGGAGTACTCTATGGATGCTGACCTTATAACAAGAGTAATTGAGGATGCTGTCAAGGAAGCAGAAGTATTGGGAATTAAGGGAAAGGATACCACCCCATTCCTTCTCGCAAAAATCAAGGAGATTACCGGTGGAGAATCCCTTGAATCAAACATCCAGCTGGTGTATAACAATGCCAGATTAGCAGCTGAGATTGCAGTATCTCTCTAAAATCCCCGGAATAGCAAGGGCTGTGTAGTTATTCTACACAGCCCGGTAATTTACTCATATAGTCCGTATGTCCTAATAGCCTTCTGAACAAAGATTATTCCGTTTCCCGGTTTATCCATCTCAAGTCTTTCATTTATAGCCTGGATAATCCCATTTACTAATTCATTCTTTGCGATTATCATTACGATTTCCTTTTCAGGTTCAATATCTATGGCGAAAACTCTTCTGGTTTCGTGGATACCGGCGCCTCTTGCATTGATTATAGTTCCTCCCTTGGAGCCAGCATTCGAAGCTGCTTCTATAACCTCCTCAGCCTTACCCTTGTCAACTATAGCATTTATCACCTGATACATATACTCACCCTCTCCATCTTCATCCTCTGCAATACAATCCAGTGAAGCCGCTCCTGAAACCTTGCACAATTGGGTCATGTAGGCAATGCCATGATTTGGCTTCGTAAACTCCATTTCCCTTTCAAGTGCCTCGAGAGCCTTGTCTGCAGTCTCTCTTTGAGCTGCCATCATAATCATTTCCTTTCTTGAATCAGTTATACCAAGGAAATTTAGAAGCCCATGTCGGATTGTTCCATCTGCCACTAAAACCGTACCACCTGATATTTCATTGTCTCTTGAAATTCTAAGGACACGGCTTCCCTTGCCAAAGTCCACAATAACTGTTATAAGAACTAACTCTTTTACTAAATTAGTTTCATTTGGCATCATCAGCCACACCTACCTTTTTTGATTTCACATGGAATACGAATCCAAGGATCTGTAATGCTATTAGAGGGGTCATCGCTACAAGAGCAATAACTCCAAACCCATCAGCCAGGACATTTGCCCCTTCTGCTGCCGATGCTGCTCCTTGAGCAAATGCAAGAATGAAGGTCGCAGTCATTGGTCCGGACGCAACTCCTCCTGAGTCAAAGGCAATCCCTACAAATAACTCAGGTACGAAAAACATTAGACCAATAGCAATCAAGTAGCCTGGTACAAGTAAATGCCATAACTCCAGAGGTTCTATGACTATTCTTGCCATGGAAAGAGCAACCGCGAGACCAACACCTATAGAAAGTGCCACCAAAACAGATTTTCTCTTTATAAATCCACTTGTTACCTCCTCTATCTGGTGAGTCAGAATGTAAACAGCCGGTTCTGCAAGGATAGTTACAAGCCCAAGAATAAAGCCTATACCAATGACTGCTATTCCTCCGCCATTGACTATAGCTTC
>DAIPJA010000242.1:0-2455 GCA_036770525.1 Gudongella sp.
GCAGGGATACTGGTGGATACTAGTCTCTCTTCTTGCGGCTCTACTCGTCTTTCTGCTGCTCTAGTAGTCATCAGATTTTGAATTACCCATGGTTGACGACCGATTTCAGCAACGATCCAACCTGCTTGCGAGGTAATATAGACCAGAGGAATTGAAGCTATTGCAATGTAATAAAGCCATTTTTTCCCTTCCAGTTTATTCTTTATGCTGAGGTAGAACATATAAATAAACAGTAAAAGGAAGAGTCCTCCAAAGATTACCATGATCCGGAATGAATAGAATGTAGTTGCTACAGGAGGGATCAAATCTTCTGGAGTATTTGCAAATCCATAACCAAAGTGTTGGTAGTTGGCCTCAAACGTTGTTAAAGAGGCAAGTGCCAGAGAGTCATTATTCTCTTTTTTTGCTTGCTTATAGGTGGCTAAAGCGTTAATGGCTACCTTCCCCTTGTCGATTCTTTCTTGATAAGAGATGATTCCTTTCTCTGGATTTCCATGGGTGAAGTCATAGATGCCAGGTACAAAAGCATTAGGGCTTAGGAATGCCATGTAAGAAAGCATATTGGGGATCTCGATTTTAAATACGAAATCTTGTTTTTTTGTAGTATCTGGATCTGGGGTGAGAGCACCAAAGGCGACAAGTGGGACAAATGATTTACCATGGTAATGATTTTCCATTGCTGCAAACTTCATAGGTTGTACTCGTGCCATTTCTCGAGCACTGCTATCTCCTGTTGAGATTGTTACAATCGCAAAAAGAAGTCCAAAAGCAGCTGCAACCACAATGCTACGTTTAGCAAATAGGATGTCTCTGTTTTTTAATAGATACCATGAGCTTATACCAATCACAACAATAGCAGCTAACATGTAAGAGCTAGTGATGGTATGTAGGAATTTATTAATTGCAGTTGGAGAAAATAGAACCTCCCAGAAGTTTTGCATCTCATTTCTGGCAGTATCAGGATTAAACTTCATCCCTACTGGATTCTGCATCCATGCATTGGCTACCAAAATCCATAAAGCTGATAAATTAGCTCCAATTGCTGTTAACCATGTGCTGGCAAGGTGGAATCGCTTGCTTACTTTATTCCATCCGAAAAACATAATTGCAATGAAGGTACTCTCCATAAAGAAGGCCATAATTCCTTCTACAGCGAGTGGTGCACCGAAGATGTCTCCAACAAACCATGAGTAATTGCTCCAGTTGGTTCCAAATTCAAACTCTAGAATTATACCTGTTGCAACTCCAATTGCGAAATTGATTCCGAAAATCGTCATCCAGAATTTGGTAATTCGCTTCCATTCAGGATCATTGGTTCTGACATAAATCGTCTCCATGATGGCCAACATGAAGGTGATCCCCAGTGTCAATGGCACAAATAGCCAGTGAAACATGGCTGTGAGGGCAAACTGTGCCCTTGACCATTCAATTAATGATGTGTTAAATTCTATCATAGTTTTTCATGATTTAGGTGCATTATTTTGGTTGTGTCAATCGATCTATTACATATTCACTCTTCTCCTTTTCTCCTGAGAATCTGCTCCCAAGAAAATCTTTAAAGAAAAAGAGCTTGAATACTGCAAACATCAAAAAGAGCTTTATGGCGATTATTAGCCATAGCTGTTTGCCGACGGTCATGTTTTTGAAACCATCATAATAGAGTTGGAAAATTTTGAAAAAGAGATGCTTAATGGTCTTCATTTCAATCTGGTGACATGGAAATTAACCTAAGACTATGTTAATTGTGATTATGGTCATTTGGTGAAAAGCTTTATTCAACTTTCCATTAGTCTGATAAACCATTTAATGCCAGAATTGTTCAATGTGCAGTATGTTTTTCTGCAAAAAAAGGGGTTTTACTAATTTGGTTTAGAAAATGGGATAAGAGAAAGGTTCTTTAGTCTTAGTTTTCTTGGTGCTTTCTGCAGCAAGGGGGGACTTTTGAATTTGTATTTTCGTTTGATATCTCCATCTTCGTTAGTGGAGGACTCAAGAATGGAATTCCAAGGTTAGCACCTCGTAAAATGAAAAGTAATCCAACAACGACTATCATAACAGGGATTGCTTTGTTGATTGCTGATCTTACTCTCTTTGTTACCAGATTGCCGGCAAGAGAAATGGCAATTAGCATTGGAGCTGTTGCTAACCCAAAAGAGATCATAAAGAGCGTTGATGGTACAATACCGCCAAAAGCAAGTGCACTTCCAAGAGCTACATATACCAAACCGCACGGTAATAATCCGTTCACTGCCCCAGCAAGGAATAGACCTATCCAACTCTTTTTGTTTAATAAGGGAAAAAATAGTCTTTGAATCAGAAGTGTGATTCTGTTTGACAAATTACTTGAAAAGAGCGTCTTCTTTGTTATATAGGGGAGTAAGACAGTTAAAATCATTATAATACCTGTTCCCATGGCTACCCACCTTTGAATTCCTGCCAATGAAAAGCCAAGCCC
>DAIPJA010000037.1:0-13137 GCA_036770525.1 Gudongella sp.
CTCAATTTCCTCGCCTTTTTTTGCAGTTTCAGGCGCATGGATAACCGGTACGTGCTTTTCTCCCTTCCAGTCTCCGCTTTGATACATTGTACCTATACTCATAACTCATTCCTCCTTTAGCATTTTGTTACTTTATACCCTTCAAATATCGGGTTATCACAAAAAGTATCGCAGTAAGCCCTCCTTTGTCATCAGTCCTGTTTAAAAGCACCAAAACTTGAGTATACTTAGGACAGAGAGGAGCGTTGCTTATGAAGGATATCAATTTGATAGCCACCACCACCTTTGGTCTGGAGGCAGTCGCCAAAAGGGAGCTTGAGGCTCTTGGATATGAAAACATTAGAGTTGAAAATGGTAAAATCGAGTTTAAAGGCGGTCTTGACGATATTGTAAAAACCAATTTGTGGCTAAGGACAGTGGATAGGGTCCTTATCAAGCTTGCTGAATTTAAGGCCATGAGCTTTGAGGAACTGTTTCAGGGAACCAAGGCTGTTGAGTGGGCAGACTGGATACCCGAGGACGGTGCCTTTATCGTTGAGGGGAAAAGCCTTAACTCAAAGCTTTACAGCATTTCTGACAGCCAGCGGATAGTTGAAAAGGCCATAGTTGAGAAGCTGAAGGAGAAATATCCTGTGGAATGGTTCTCAAAGTCGGGGGCCAGGTATCGAATAGAGGTTTCCATCCTGAAAGACATTGCGACTATAACCCTGGATACCTCAGGTGACGGACTTCACAAAAGAGGCTACAGGGACAGAGCAGGCGATGCACCAATAAAGGAAACTCTTGCAGCTGCAATGATATTACTCAGCTACTGGAACAAGGACAGAGTCCTGCTGGATCCCTTCTGCGGATCAGGAACGATCCTTATTGAAGCCGCAATGATAGGCAGGAACATGGCGCCTGGCCTGGACAGGAGCTTCGATGCTGAAAAATGGAGCATCATTCCCCCTGAGATATGGAGCAGTGAAAGAATCAAGGCACGCAATGCAATTGATTTTAACTCACAGCTTAAGCTTTTAGGCTGCGATACTGATAAGAGATCGATCCTAAGAGCCAGAGACAATGCGGCAAATCTTGGACTTGAGGACGACATTGCATTTTTTATGAAGGACATGCGTGACGTAGACATAAACGACGAATATGGGGTTGTAATAACCAACCCGCCATACGGCGAGCGTATGGGAGAGAGAGAAGAGGTTAGAAAGCTTTATACTGATTTTGGAAGCAAATTCAGACCTCTTGAAACCTGGTCCCTTTATGTCATAACCTCAAATGAGGAGTTTGAAAGTCTTTACGGGAGAAAGGCTGACAGGAAGAGGAAGCTTTACAATGGACGAATAAAGGTAGACTACTATCAGTTCTATGGACCGAGACCAAAGTAGGAGGTAGATGGTAATGGGTATTTATACTAAAACTGGCGATAAGGGCACGACCTCCCTGTTCGACAACAAAAGAGTCACGAAGGATGATATAAGGGTTGAAAGCTATGGCACCATCGATGAGCTTGGCTCATTTTTAGGTCTGGCCAAGAACTTCGTAAAAGAGCCTGAGATGAAGGAACAGATCTTCACGATCCAAAACAAGCTGTTTACCGTAGCCACCAACCTGGCTACAGAGGACCAGAAGAAGGTTATGTATAAGATCAAGGAAGAGGACATTAAGTATCTTGAGGAGTTAATCGACCTGTATATGGGAAGACTTAATGATCCCACAGGTTTCATCGTGCCTGGATCCAGCGTCGAATCGGGTTATCTTCACGTTGCAAGGACTGTCTGCAGAAGGGCGGAAAGAAGGATCGTAAGCCTCACCGGCGTGGCTGAGGTTGACCCACTGGTCGTCAAGTACGTAAACAGATTGTCTGATGCGATTTACGCAATGGCAAGGTATTCCGAGGATCAGCAGAGCTCTGTAATGTATCAGTGAACCTTAACAACTGAATTTGGCATGGAATGAGCCGGAAATTTGTCAAACACTCAATTAATCTGTGGAAATATCACGAATTATGTTATACAATTATGGTAATCACCTTTTAGATCGGTAAGGGGCACGACTAATAGTTAATTCTTTATCAAATTGCCCGGCTTGGAGTGATGATCATGATTGATGGAAGAAAAACCATAAATGAGAGTATGGATTACATCGAGTATGGAATCCTGAACTACCACGTCCTTGAGGGCATGGCTGACTGGGTCCGTGTTGTGGACCTGAAGGGCAAGGTCATATTTGCCAACAGCTCAATGAGGAAGGCTCTGGGGGAGGACATCGTTGGAAGAGAATGCTATAAATCATATTGCAAGGATGAAAGGTGCACCTTCTGCATAACCAATAAAAGCATAGCAACGGGAGAGACCGTTCAAAAGGAAGAGATAATAAACGGTCAATACTATTCCGTCAAAAGCTCACCGGTCAAGGACAGCAACGGGAAGATAAATGCAGCCGTTGAGGTCTTCCGTAATGTTACCCGGGAGCGAAAGCTTGAGCTTGAGCTTATCGAGAGAAACAAAAAGATAAGCAAGGACCTTCACTTTGCAAGAAGGATACAGGAAAAAGTCCTGCCAAAAAGAGGAGCAATAGAGAATGTAACCGTAGACTACATCTACAAGGCATCTGAGATGCTTAGCGGAGACATGTTTGATATCTTCCACATCGATGAGAGGTCGCTTGGGATATACATTTGCGACGTAGCCGGTCATGGGATCGCCGCCTCAATGATGACCATGTTCATCAAGGAAACCATGAGAAGCATCAAGGATGAGATCAGAAAACCCTCTGAGGCTCTGGAGGAGCTCCATAGAAGGTTTACTGCACTGGACCTTGAGGCGGATAAATACTTCACTATTTTTTACGGTGTATATGACAAGGAGACTCATAAGCTGACTTACTCCAATGCAGGTCATAACTGCTACCCGATCAAATTCAACTCAGATCATGTCGAGCCGTTAAAAATAAAGGGATACCCTATAACAATGCTTTTCGGAGAGGTTACCTATAAGGAGAAAGAGGTTTCCCTGGAAAAGGGCGATAAGGTCCTGCTGTATACAGATGGAATTACTGAAGCAAGGGACCACAACGACGTGCAGTTCGGAATCGAGGGAGTACTTGAAACAGTAAGAAAAAATCCTGACAATATACTCAAGGAAATAGAGGATAAATTCATAATCCACAGCTGGGGAGAGCAAAATGATGATTATGCCCTCGTGCTGCTGGAGGTAATGGAATAGGAGACTAACCCGGAATTTGATTCTGGGTTATATTTTTAGACAGGAGGGATACTGTGTTTATTGAATTTGATTACTCAAAGGGCTTTATCAAGGAACATGAGATCGAGATAATAAAACCGCAGGTGAACATCGCCCACCAGCTACTCCATGACAGGAAAGGCCCGGGGAGCGAATTCACCGGCTGGCTTGACTGGACAGAGACGATCGACAGGGAAGAACTGGGAAGGATTCGGATGACAGCTGAAAGGATCAGACAAAATGCAGATATACTTCTTGTTATAGGAATAGGGGGATCTTATCTCGGTGCCAGAGCGGCAATGGAAGCTCTGTCCCACAGCTTCCACAATCTTCTGGATAAAGGCGATAGAAAAGCACCACAGCTGATCTTCGTAGGAAACAACATGTCTCCTAAGTACTATTTAGATGTTATGGATCTTCTGGATGGACGGGAAATATACATAAACGTCATATCCAAATCGGGAACTACAACTGAGCCTGCCGTAGCCTTCAGACATTTCAGAAGCTATATGGAAAAAAGATATGGACTGGAGGAGTCATCTAGGAGAATAATTGCGACAACTGACAAGGCAAGAGGAGCTCTTAAGACCCTGGCGGATAAAGAAGGCTATGAAACCTTTACGATACCCGATGACATTGGCGGGAGATACTCTGTAATGACTGCTGTTGGCCTGCTTCCTCTGGCAGCTGTAGGGATAGACATCGTCAGGATGCTGGAGGGCGTCCATGCTGCAGCGATAGAGTACAGCAATCCCAGCCTGGATGAAAATAGCTGCTACCAATATGCAGCCACCAGGCAGATTTTAAGCAGGAAGGGAAAATCCATAGAGATACTGGTAAGCTATGAGCCGTCTCTGCAATACCTTGGAGAATGGTGGAAACAGCTTTATGGTGAGTCCGAAGGCAAGGACGGAAAGGGGATATTTCCTGCGAGTGTAAGCTTCACTGCAGATCTACACTCTATGGGTCAACTTATCCAGGATGGAGCCAGAAATATTTTTGAAACCACTATTCTTGTGGGGAGTCATGACAGGGACATCGTAATAAAGGGAGAAGATGATGATCTGGATGGACTGAACTACCTTCAGGGCAAGACTATTGGAAACGTTAATAGGAAGGCATACGAGGGAACGGTTCTTGCACACCTGGAAGGAGGCGTCCCCAATCTGGCCATTACTATACCAAAGCTCGATGAATACTCCTTCGGAAAGCTTATATACTTCTTCGAGAAGGCATGCGCAATCTCCGGATATATCCAGGGAGTCAATCCATTCGACCAGCCGGGGGTCGAGCAGTATAAAAGAAATATGTTCAGACTTTTGGGCAAATCCGGATACTGATCAGAAATAACCTGATATTGCCATTTTCTTTGTATTGATATATTATAGTCAATGGGAGGGATGGAAATGACCTACGAGCATTTGAAGATCGATAGAATCGGAAGTATTGCAACTCTTTCAATCAACAGACCTGAGGCATTGAACGCATTGAACTATAAGCTCCTGGTTGAGCTTAAATCAGCAGTTGATTCAATATCAGCTGATGATTCGGTACATGTCCTTATATTGACAGGCGAGGGAAGAGCCTTCGCAGCTGGTGCTGATATAGCAGAAATGAAGGATATGGGTCCGGACCAGGCAAGAGGCTTGGCGAAGCTGGGTCTTGAGGTATTCAGGGCTGTCGAGCTTATGGAGAAGCCTTCCATAGCTGCAGTCAATGGCTTTGCACTTGGCGGTGGCTGCGAGCTTGCCATGTCTTGTGATATAAGGATCGCATCAAGTAAAGCCAAGTTTGGACAACCTGAAGTAAACCTGGGAGTTACTCCTGGATTTGGAGGAACGAACCGCCTCGCAAGACTTGTAGGACCGGCCAAGGCTAAGGAACTGATCTTTACAGGGGATGTAATTGATGCACTTGAAGCGGAGAAGCTGGGCCTTGTAAACATGGTGACTGAGCCTGAGACGCTGATGGAAAAATCCATGGAGCTTGCAGAGAAAATAGCTTCAAAGGGTCAGCTGGCAGTCAGATACTCAAAGCAAGCGATCAACAGAAGCTTTGAGACTGACATTGAGACAGGAATGGAGATAGAGAGGAATCTGTTCAGTCTATGCTTCGCAACACAGGACCAAAAGGAAGGGATGGATGCTTTCCTTAACAAAAGAAAGCCTGAATTTAAGGTAAAATAACGGAGGTGCTATTATGAAGAAGGTAAGCATACTTGGCAGAGGAACAATGGCATTGGGTATAGTTCAGATATTCGCCGAGAGAGATTTTGATGTGAATGTATGGGTCAGATCCATCGACGAGAACAACCCAAGGGGAAGCGTAGCTCCTATAGCTAAGACGCTTGAAAAGCTGGTCGCCAAGGAGAAAATAACTGCTGAGCAAAAGGATAAAACTCTAGCGAACATTACTATTACAACCAATCTTGACGATGTCGCAGACAGTGATCTGGTCATCGAAGCGATATCAGAGGACATGCAAGTAAAAAAGGAAACCTTTAAGAAGCTTGACGAGCTATGCAAGGCGAGTACCATACTTGCCACCAATACATCATCTCTTTCAATAACTGAGATAGCCAATTCAACCGGAAGACCTGACAAAGTCATAGGCATGCACTTTTTCAATCCGGTACCCTTAATGAAGCTGGTTGAGGTAATAAAAGGACTTGCAACCTCAGAAGAGACAAAGGATGCAATCATTGAATTGTCGAAATCTCTTGGGAAAACTCCGGTAGAGGTGGCAGAGGCTCCTGGATTTGTTGTAAACAGGATACTTATCCCAATGATCAACGAAGCTGTTGGGATACTTGCAGATGGGGTAGCCACCGCAGAGGACATAGACGAAGCCATGAAGCTCGGTGCAAACCACCCCATAGGGCCATTGGCATTAGGTGATCTTGTTGGACTCGACGTATGTCTGGCAATAATGGATGTACTCTACAGTGAATATCAGGATCCAAAATACAGGGCTCATCCTCTTTTAAGAAAGATGGTTAGAGCGAATCTTCTCGGAAGAAAGACTGGGAAGGGCTTCTTTGCTTATTAATATATGTAAAAAATTTAACCCCCGGATCGGGGGTTAAATTGCTTTTTGGCTGTCAGCGCTAAATCTGTTCAAAAGGTTGGTTCCTACCTGATATATATTTCCGGCTCCCATGGTAATTACAGTATCGTGATTTGAAGCCTCCCGCAGGATATACTCCTCGATCTCATCGAAGGATCCCAGATAAACTGCCTCGTAGCCTCTCCTTCGAATAAGCTCAGCAAGATCTCTTGAATGTACCTCTCCGTTGTCAAGCTCTCTTGCTGCGTATATGTCAGCGATTATAACTCTGTCTGCATCCGAGAATGCCTCTGAGAAGCTGTCAAGGAGTATCTTCGTCCTTGTGAAGGTATGGGGCTGGAATATGCAGAATACATTCTCGTCAGTGGAATTCCTTATGGCATTCAGCGATGCCTTGATCTCAGTGGGATGATGTGCGTAATCATCGATGACCCTTATGTTTCCCATAAAGCCCTTAAGCTCAAGTCTTCTATGAACTCCGCCATAGGAAGATATCTTTTCCAGAATCAGATCCCTGTCCACTCCCATTGAATATGAGGCAGCTATAGCTGCCAAAGCATTATACACATTATGCTTGCCCATTACGCCAAGCTTAAGACTCCTCTCGAAGCTGCCTTCTGCATAAAGATCAAAGGAAGGGTATCCAAGAGAGTCAAAAGATATGTTTTTAGCCATAAAATCAGCATCTGAATCAATTCCTATCGTTACGACGGATCCCCTGCAAGCACCTGCAAGCAATCTGACATGCTCATCGTCATTATTTGCAATAAGTACATCCTTTTCAGTAAGATTGTCCACAAATTCCCTGAAGGTGTCGGTTATATGGTCTATGCTCTTGAAAAAGTCAAGGTGATCCTCGTCAATATTTAAGATTATCGCCATGGACGGACGGTATTTGAGGATATTAGCCTTGTATTCACATGCTTCGGTAAGCAGGAATTCATTTGTTCCCAGTTTCACGTTCCCGCCGATAGAGTCAAGTTCTCCTCCAAGCAGTATGGTGGGATTCATCTCTGGGTTATTTATTATAGTTGCGATCATGCTGGTAGTAGTAGTCTTTCCGTGGGTACCCGATACAGCGATGGAATTCCTGTAGTTTTTCATCAGTGAACCCAAAAAGGAAGCTCTGTCTACTACACAAGCTCCTGATTCCCTTGCGGCTGCAAGCTCTATATTGTCAGGTGCTATTGCGTCTGTGAATATAATCAGATCGGCATCTCCAATGTTGCTTGGAGAATGTCCTATATAGATCGTTGCGCCCAGATCTCTCAGATGACCGACTATGTGGCTGTCCGAGTTATCTGTTCCTGAAACCTGGTAGCCCTTGCTTAGCAGTATCTCTGCCATTCCACTCATGCTAATGCCGCCTATCCCTATGAAGTGGACCTTATTATAGGCCTTGGCATCAAAATCAAATTCAAACATTTATTTTCCCCCTGAATATACTTCCGTTATGATGGCTATGAAGGGCATTTTTTATGCCTTGCTCCTGCCATTGAATGATTATATCATACCAAAAATAATATTAAAGGACAAATTTACATGGTGAAAACAAAAATTCCAATAAAAAATTTACAATTTTCAAAAAAAAAGAAGGATTTTTGAAAAAAATGTAGAATAAATATAGTAAATGCAATTGATGCGTCGGGGAAGGTGGTGAGACAATGAAGATTACTGACGTAAGGGTAAGAAAGGTTACTGAGGAAGGCAAAATGAAGGCGATAGTTTCAGTTACGTTTGACGATGAATTCGTCGTTCACGACATTAAGGTCATCGAGGGACAAAACGGACTATTTATTGCCATGCCAAGCAGGAAGATGGCTGACGGTGAATTTAGAGACATCGCTCACCCAATTAATGCCACCACAAGGCAAAAAATCCAGGAAGCCGTCTTTTCAGAGTATGAGAAGTCGCTGACAGCAGAGTAAAAGGGCCCAATGGGCTCTTTTGCTTTATAAGGGAGTTTTTTATTAAAATATTGATGATTTGGGGTAGACTTATAGGTTAAATGGGTTAAAATATTATAGAGGCAATTAAAAAAGAGGTGTATATATAGTATGAAAGTAAGCATAGTATTGGCTGCAGGGGAAGGCACCAGGATGAGATCCGACCGTGCCAAGGTGATGCACAGGGTATGCGGCAGACCGATGCTTGAGCACGTGCTGGATGCATCTGCAAAGGCAGGCATGGATAAAAATTTAGTTGTAGTGGGTCACAAAAAGGAAGATGTCCTGGAGCATATATCGGGAGAGGACATAGTGTTCGTGGAGCAGCCGATGCATGATGGAGCACCCTACGGTACCGGCTTTGCGGTAATGCAGGCTCTGCCGCACATTGACAACGATTGTACTGTCGTAGTTCTTTGCGGGGACACCCCGCTTGTAAAGCATCAGACGCTGAAGGACCTGATGGAGCATCACGAGATGGACGATAACTCCGCAACAGTTCTTACTACCGTCATGGATGACCCGACGGGATACGGCAGGGTCATAAGAAAAACTGATGGAACACTGCTGGAGATAGTAGAGCAGCGAGATGCATCTGAAGATCAAAAAAACATAAGGGAGATCAACTCCGGGATATATTGCTTCAAGGCCTCATCGCTGAAGGAAAGTCTGGAGGAAATAAGCAATGACAACAGTCAGGGAGAATACTATCTTACTGACGTAATAGGTATACTTAACGGAAGAGGACTAAGGGTCGGTGCCCTGGAGGCAAAGGACCACACTGAGATCATGGGAGTCAATTCGAGAGTCCAGCTGGCCGAAGCAGAGAGTATAATGCGAAAGAGGATAAATACCTTCCATATGCTGAACGGGGTAACGATAATCGACCCCGACAGAACTTACATTGAGGATGGGATAGAGATCGGCAGGGATACTGTCATATATCCGGGAACGGTGCTGCAGGGCAGAACAATAATTGGAACAGATTGCCAGCTTCTTGGCGGAACGAGGATCAGAGACAGTAAAATAGGAAGCTGCGTTGACATAGAATCTTCGCTGATAGAAGAAAGCATAGTGGGTGATGGTACCCATATAGGTCCCTACGCCCACCTCAGACCAAAGAGCGTACTTGGTGCACATGTAAAAATCGGGAACTTCGTAGAGGTCAAGAATGCAAACATAGCGGACGGCTCAAAGGCAAGCCATCTTTCCTATGTTGGAGACGCCGACGTCGGCAAGGATGTAAACATAGGCTGTGGAGTAGTGTTTGTAAACTATAACGGAGTCTCAAAATCAAGATCCATAGTAGGAGATCATGCCTTTGTTGGCAGCAATTCCAATCTTGTTGCTCCGGTCGAGGTAAAGGAATGGGGATATATTGCTGCAGGGTCCACGATCACTGATGACGTGGGAGAAGGCGAGCTTTCAATAGCAAGAGCGAGACAGGTCAATAAAGAAGGCTGGGTTGAGAAAAAGGGCTTCAAAAAACATAAATAGGAGGAAATTAAATGAACCTTTGTCTTGGAGGAGTAAAGGTATTCACAGGCAATGCCAATAGAGATTTAGTTAAAAAGATTTGCTCCGAGCTGAATATCCAGCTTGGAAATTGTGAGGTAACACATTTCAGCGACGGAGAGATAAACGTCAATATCGGAGAGACCGTAAGAGGCTGCGACGTCTACATAATTCAGCCCACAAATTCACCTGTAAATGACAATCTGATGGAGCTTTTGATCCTTATCGATGCAGTAAAGAGAGCTTCAGCAGGGAGGATAAATGCAGTAATCCCCTACTACGGATATGCCAGACAAGACAGAAAAACCAAGGCAAGGGAGCCGATAACAGCTAAGCTTGTTGCAAACCTTATAACTACGGCGGGAGCAGACAGAGTAGTATCGATGGACCTGCATGCAGGTCAGATCCAGGGGTATTTCGATATTCCTGTGGATCATTTGTCCTCAATTCCATTGCTTGCAAATTACTTCAAAAAAATAATAGATGAGGATACAGTCATCGTATCTCCTGATCTTGGCGGAGTAACAAGAGCAAGGGCCTTTGCCAACATTCTGGATCTGCCCATAGCAATAATCGAGAAGAGAAGACCTAAGGCAAATGTCTCAGAGGTAATGAATGTTATCGGTGAAATCGAGGGGAAAAATGTGATCCTTGTAGACGACATTATAGATACCGCAGGGACAATAGTAAAGGCTGCCAGCGTTCTGAAGAGCTTCGGTGCCAAGAAGGTCTACGGCTGTGCGACCCACGGTGTTCTTTCCGGACCTGCATTGGACAGGATCCACAACTCTGAGCTTGAGAAGTTCGTAATAACTGACACTATTCCATTGTCTGACGAAGCTAAGATCGATAAGATAGAGGTCGTAAGTGTAGCTCCACTATTTGCAGAGGCAATAAAGAGGATCAATTCCAACGAATCAGTAAGTATAATTTTCGAGTGATCCGGCATTGGGAGATGGTCAAGTGTTTTTGATAGTGGGTCTTGGTAACCCGGGAAAAGAATATGATAAGACCAGGCATAACGTGGGCTACGATGTGGTTGACAGACTGGCTGGAACCAACAGCATAAAGGTCGACAGAATAAAATTCAAAGCCCTGACCGGTGAAGGCACCATCGCCGGCAAGAGGGTCATGCTCATGAAGCCCCTGACCTACATGAACAACAGCGGGATAGCCTTAAGGGAAGCTATGGAGTATTACAAGCTGTCCGTAGAGGACCTTATGGTAATCGTGGATGACATAGACATAGAATTTGGCACGACCCGAATAAGGAAAAAAGGAAGTGCCGGTTCACACAACGGCATGAAATCAATAATCTATCATCTTAAACGAGACGACTTCACAAGGATCAAGCTTGGAATTGGGAAGAAGCCACCGGAGTGGGACCTGGCAGATTTCGTTTTAAGCAGGTTTTCCACTGATGAGAGAAGAGAAGTCGATAAAATGGTAATTAAAGCTGCAGAGGCTGTTGAAGCGATATTAAAGGATGGTATCGATGCAGCCATGAACAGCTTCAATATAAAAAATACAGCCCAGGATTAAACCTGGGCTTCCGGCGTTATGGAAGAGGAAAAGAAATGAAGGATTTTTTGCTTGATTCATTGCTTCATCTCAAGTCCTACGGAAGTCTTCTAAAGGATATTGAGGAAAAAACTACACCAATTGCAGTCCACGGCCTCATGGAGGAGAACCTTGGACATTTTTCTGCTGCCCTCAATTTGCATCTTGGAAAGCAGCTTTTACTCGTAACCTATGACGAGCTTAGAAGCAGACAGCTGTATGAGGATATAAAAAGCATCGCAGGAGAAGCCAGTACTGTCCACTTCCCCAGAAAAGAGCTTCTATTTTACGACATAGATGCCCACAGCCACGAAAGGACCCATCAAAGACTGAAAGCCGTCTCCAGATTATTTGAATCCAGGGACACGATTGTTATAGCTTCAATAGAGGCCATAGGCGACAGGATCCTTTCAAGAAAAACTCTCGAGACTCATAGAATAAGCCTCTCGCTTGGAGAGGAGCATCTTCTGGATGTTATCACCGACAAACTCATAGCATCGGGTTATGAGAGAGTCAGCATGGTCGAGGCTCAAGGACAGTTCAGCCTCAGGGGAGGAATACTTGACGTATTCTCGCCTGATATGGAGAATCCTGCCAGAATAGAATTTTTTGACACAATGGTCGATTCCATAAGAAGCTTTGACTTCAGGACCCAAAGGTCCCTTGAGGTCCTTGACTCCATCACGATCTATCCCTCCAGGGATCTTCTTATTCCAAGGGATGGTACTCTTGTTGCAGAAGCCATTTCAAGGGATCTTGCATCATATTTGAAGGCATCCTCGGAAAAGCAGTCAAGGGAACTGGCTGAGGAGAAATTCGGGAAATACATTGAGCTTCTTAAGCAAGGCATCCACATTCCCAACAGGGATATTCTTCTGCCATACCTTGGAACTGAAATGATATCGGATATTCTCGATCATCTCAGAGAGGACGCAGTCATTCTATTGGATGAGCCCAGGAGGATCAGAGAGGCCAAGATATCCCTTGAAAACAGCTTCGACAGCTGGGCTTCAGAGCTGTTTCAGGCAGGAGAGGTGCTTAAATCCCATTTTCATTCAAGAATAAGGCTTCAGGACTTCATAGACAATACCGGTAAATTTACCTGTCTTACCAGTGCAGCATTCCTTAAGCAGGACCATGATTTCCCTCCAAAGTCTATACATCAGCTGCCGGGAAGGCAGATGACGGTCTACCACGGGAAGCTGGATCTTCTTAAGGAAGATCTCGAGAGATTCAAATACAAGGGCTATAAAACGATAATACTGTCCGGTACGGAAGGCAGAGGCAAACGGCTGAAGGATATGCTTGACAAGCTGGACACAACCTCAGAGTACCATGAGACAAGGGATACAGAAATAAAAAGCGGCCAGCTTTTCATAACTCCAGGTTCGTTAAAAACTGGATTCGAGTACGAGGGAGTCAAGCTCGCTGTAATAAGTGACGGAGATATTTTTGGAAGCGGAAGAAAGCGAACCAAAAAGAAAAAAGGGAAACCTCTTTCCAAGGATTCCTCACTAAGCTTTGGAGATCTTAAGGAAGGGGATTTCGTAGTACATGAAAATTACGGGATAGGTCAGTACCTTGGAGTTCAGCAGCTTTCGGTCCAGGGTATAAAAAAGGACTATCTCCACATACAGTATAAGGGAAATGACAGGCTTTACCTCCCAATTGACCAGATGGGGATGATCCAGAAATATATCGGATCAGACTCCGTAAAGCCAAAAATAAACAAGCTAAGCGGTGGGGACTGGACAAAAACCCGCTCCAGAACGAAAAAGTCGATCGAGGACATGGCTCAGGATCTCCTTGAG
>DAIPJA010000243.1:0-2399 GCA_036770525.1 Gudongella sp.
TTTATGGGTATGAAGGTCCCAGGAGTATTATTGAGTGGAGACCATGAGAAAATTTCATTGTGGAGAAAGCTCAGTTCATTAAAAACTACTATAGTTAAGAGACCAGATCTTGTTAGCAGGTTAAAAGAAAGCTATGGTGATCTGGACGAGCTCTGGATGTTACTGGATAGGCTGAGTAAAAGATAGTTGTCTAAATCAGGACGCTATGCTATAATACAAAAGGTGTTTACTAAGAACGGTCCTCTGCAAATGCTGCAAGAACGTTTAGATAGAAGGGAGGATACTAAATAATGGATATAATCAAAATGCTGGAAGCTGAACAATTGAGAAATGATCTTCCTGAGTTTGCTGTAGGTGACAACGTACAAGTTCACTACAAGGTTGTTGAGGGAACAAGAGAAAGAATTCAGGTTTTTGAAGGAACTGTCATCAAAATCCAAGGAGGCAGTGCAAGAAAGACCTTTACTGTAAGAAGAATTTCCTACGGAGTTGGAGTTGAAAGAACTTTCCCTATGCATTCACCAAGAGTTGAAAAAATAGTCGTAGTCAGAAAGGGTAAAGTCAGAAGGGCTAAACTATACTACCTAAGAGACAGATTGGGTAAATCTGCTAAGGTCAAAGAGAAGAGATTTTATTAATGGGACTGTTTCAGTCCCAATTTTCATATTTAAGTAGGTGTAAAAAATGGACATGAACATAAACTGGTATCCAGGTCATATGAAGAAAACCAGGGAATCAATACAGAAAAGTCTTGTCATGATTGATATTGTTTTTGAACTTCTGGATGCCAGAATCCCGTTCAGCAGCAGGAATCCAATAATAGATGAGCTTGTAGGCAGGAAGCCTAGAATAATTATACTCAATAAGGCTGATCTTTCTAATCCGGACGGGAACAGACTATGGCAGTCGTACTTTGCTGATAAGGGTATCTCTTCTGTGCTGTTAAACTCACTGAGTGGCAAAGGAGTGGATCAGCTTGTCGATCTCGCAAGAAGTATAATGGCAGAGAAGAGAATAAACAATGCAGCCAAAGGCATTATAAATCAGCCTATTAGAGCGATGATACTGGGTATCCCTAATGTTGGAAAATCAACGCTGATTAATAGTCTCGCAAAGAGAAAAGGTGCGAAAACAGGTAATAGACCCGGAATAACAAAGACAACCCAATGGATCAAAACCAAGGGAGGCATCGAGTTACTGGATACACCGGGAATACTGTGGCCAAAATTCGAGGATCCGGAGGTAGGGCTAAATTTAGCGTACACAGGAGCAATCAAGGATGAGATCCTAGATACTGAAACCCTCGCTTTAAAGCTTCTCGATAAGTTATGCAAGGAACACCCTCACTTGGTGCAGGAGAGATTTCAGGTCCCGATTTTGGATGCCGAAATCCTGCAGGTAATGGATTCAATTGGGACTAGAAGGGGATGCATCATAAAAGGCGGGGACATAGATTACGAGAAGACAGCCAGATTGATCCTTGATGAGTTCAGAAAAGGTTTGCTCGGAAGAATAACATTGGAAAAGCCTGAGGATGTGTTATAAGTGTTTGAAATTGAGAGAAGATTATATGATGAAGGACACCGATTCGTGGCATGTATCGATGAAGTGGGCAGGGGATGTCTATTCGGAGATGTTGTTGCCTGTGCTATTATACTGCCTCCAAGGTATACTATAGACGGCGTCAGAGATTCAAAAAAACTATCCCCTTCTAAAAGAGAAAAGCTAAATAGCTATATCCTTCATGATTCAATTGCAGTTGGATTAGGGAGGATAACACCTGTAGTCATTGATCGGGTTAATATTAAAGAAGCAACAAGGCTTGCGATGAAGCAGGCGCTTGATAATTTAGTGGATAAGGATGGTAAGCACATAATCCCCAGTCATATTCTCATAGATGCTGAGAGGATCCAAACCGACATACCCCAGTTAGGGATCATTGATGGCGACAATATTGTACATGGCATATCAGCGGCCTCTATCGTAGCTAAGGTTTTCAGAGACAATCTATGTATTTCCTGGGATAAAGCTTATCCAGGCTACGATATAGCAGGTAACAAAGGCTATGGTACTGCAAAGCATATCCAGGCATTACTTGAGATTGGGCCTGCCGAATTACATAGAAAAAGCTTCATATCAAAAATAATGGAAGGTAAGAAATGAACAGACACATAAATACTGGCCGAATGGGGGAATCTCTGGCCATTGAGTACTTGACTGACAAAGGATATGTAATTCTCGAAACCAACTATCGGAATAGGATCGGGGAAGTCGATATCATAGCCTACGACAAAAACGTCCTGGTTTTTGTAGAAGTAAAAACAAGATTGGGTACCAATTACGGCTATGCATTCGAATCAGTCGACTCCAGAAAGCAAAAGAAAATTGCAAACACATCT
>DAIPJA010000038.1:0-12902 GCA_036770525.1 Gudongella sp.
CATACCTTTTGAAAAGTATAGATGCGTTATGTCCGCCAAATCCAAGTGAATTGGACAAGCCATAGCGAACGCTGCGTTTGACTGCATGATTAGGTGTGTAATTCAAATCGCACTCCTCATCCTGGACCTCGTAGTTGATGGTGGGAGGAATGACTCCAGTATGAATGGCCATTGCAGTAGCAATTGCCTCAACACCGCCTGCAGCACCTAAGAGATGGCCTGTCATTGATTTTGTGGAGCTTATATTCAAATTTTTTGCATACTCGCCAAACAGTCTTTTTATTGCGAGAGTCTCCAGCTTGTCGTTGAAGTAGGTGCTGGTTCCGTGTGCATTGATATAATCTACATCACAAGGACTTGCTCCACCCTCCTCCAGGGCAAGTGCCATAGCTCTCATAGCTCCTGATGCTTCAGGATCAGGCTGAGTTATGTGAAAGGCATCTGATGTTGAGCCGTATCCTACGACCTCTGCATATATCCTGGCTCCTCTTTTCAATGCATGATCCAGCTCTTCAAGAATTACTATGCCGGAGCCTTCTCCCATTACAAATCCATCCCTGTTTTTGTCAAAGGGCCTGCTGGCTTTCCAGGGCTCTTCATTCCTGGTGGAAAGAGCCTTCATGGATATGAAGCCTGCCATTGAAAGAGGGGTTATTGAGCTCTCAGTTCCTCCTGAGACTGCCATATCGAGGTACCCGGACTTGATCATCCTAAAGGCTTCACCTATGGCATGGGTTGCAGATGCACACGCCGTTGTAATCGTCATAGATGAACCCTTCAAGCCGAAAGTCATTGAAACCTGTCCAGCAGCCATATTTGCAATCATCATTGGTATAAAAAGCGGACTTATCCTTCCGGGACCTTTCTCATCCAGCTTTTCCTTTTCTGCTTCCAGGGTGGTTATCCCGCCAATTCCTGAACCTATTATAGCTCCAGCTCTGTCGGTATTGATCGTTGACAAGTCGATGCCGGCATCGTCCAGAGCCATCTTAGTACCTACAACGGCGTACTGAGCGAACATATCCATCCTCTTTGCTTCCTTTTTCTCCATGAAGACAGTGGGATCAAATCCCTTTACCTCTGCTGCAATCTTAGTATCATGCTTAGAAGCATCAAATCTAGTTATATAACCTACTCCTGATTTTCCCTCAAGCAAAGCATTCCAAAATTCATCCTTACCGATCCCGAGAGGCGTCACTGCTCCAAAGCCTGTCAGTACAACTCTTTTCATATATCCACCTCTTTGAATTAGGCTAGTTTTGCTTCTACGTATTTTACGATGTCTCCGATATTTTTGAAGCCTTCTGCATCCTCGTCAGGAATCTCTATTCCAAACTCATCCTCGAGTGCCATCATTATTTCTACAGCGTCCAAGGAATCTGCCTCAAGATCCTTCATCATGGATGTCTCCATGGTTATTCCCTCTACCTCTACGTCAAGTTGCTCTGCAATTATCTTTTTTACTTTTTCAAATACCATTTTTATATTCCTCCTTAAATTATATGTGCATTCCGCCATCTATTTGAATTACCTGCCCAGTGATGTAATCCGATTCCTCACTTGCAAGGAAATTCACCAAATTGCTTATTTCCTTAGGCTCCGCAAGGTAGCCAAGCGGTATGGATTTTAGCATCTCTTGTATTACCTCTTCCTTGAGCGCATCAGTCATATCTGTTTTTATGAAGCCCGGAGCTATAGCATTCACCCTTATGCCTCTTGATGCCAGTTCCTTGGCTGTGGACTTTGTAAGCCCTATAAGTCCGGCCTTTGAGGCGGAATAATTTGCTTGTCCAGCATTGCCCATAACTCCTACAACTGATGATATGTTTATGATCTTTCCATATCTATTTTTCATCATTCCCCTTACTACTGCCTTGGTTGTCAGAAATGCTCCCTTAAGGTTTGTCTGCATTACCTGGTCCCAGTCTTCCTCACTCATTCTTATGAGGAGATTATCCCTGGTTATCCCTGCGTTATTGACCAGTATCTCTATTTTCCCAAGACTTTCCTCGACCTGGCCTACCATTTCTTCAACCTGCTCCTTATTGCCGGTATCCGCTTTGACTGCAACAGCCTTAACTCCATATTCTGTTAGCTCATCAATTACTTTTAGAGCTGTCTCTTCGCTGCTGATATATGTTATTGCAACATTGCATCCCCTTGCTGCAAGTCCCAGCGCGATCTCTCTTCCTATCCCCCGGCTTCCTCCTGTTACAAGTGCTGTTTTGCCCTTCATTGACTAAGCCCCCTTTGTAAGCTTCTCAACAGTTTCCTTGAAGCTTTCAACAGAAGAAACGTTAAGTATCCTGACATCCTTACCCATTGCCTTGCTTATTCTCTTTGCAAAGCCGGAAAGTGATTTTCCAGGCCCGATCTCAATGAAGGTATCAACTCCCTCATTAAGCATGTACTCAATTGACTGCTGCCACATTACTGAGCTTGAGACCTGGTCTACCAGCTTGCCAACAAGCTCTTCCCTACAGCCAATCACCTTTCCGTCCACGTTTGAGACAACCTTTTTTTCAAGCTCTCCCAGGGATACCTTCCTTAGTTCCCCTTCGAGCCTAACCCCTGCCGGAGTTAGCATTGAAGTGTGGAAAGGTGCACTGACCGGGAGCTCTACAGCTTTTTTTGCACCCAGCTCCATTGCCTTGGCACATGCTATAGATAATCCTTTCTTTTCGCCTGATATAACTATCTGGTCCGGACTATTGTAGTTTGCTACCTCTACTATGCCAAAATCCTTTGATGCTTCAAGGACTAAAGGCAACAGCCCTCTGTCCATACCCAACAATGCTGCCATACCACCTACTCCCTGCGGAACGGCCTCCTGCATGAACTTGCCTCTTTCCCTTACTATTTTAAGTGCATCAGAAAACCTCAACGCTTTACTCATTACAAGCGAGCTGTATTCTCCAAGGCTCAGGCCAGCGGTGTAATCGCAGTCTATACCCTCTTTTTCAAGAGCTTTAAGCATCGCAATGCTGGCAGTAAGAATTGCCGGTTGGGTATTCTCGGTTTTCTTGAGCTCCTCCTCGGACCCCTCGAATATCAAGCCTGAAAGGTCCATTTGAAGGGCCTCGTCTGCCTCCTTGAATACCTCCTTGGACTCTCTTATTTGTTCAAAGAAATCTCTACCCATTCCTATATGCTGAGCTCCCTGACCTGGGAACAAAAATGCTGTTTTAGCCATCAAGGCCACCTCCTGATAATTGATTGATCCTTTCATTGGAGGTCAAAGCCTCCTGAACCATTCCCTCAATTATATCCCTGCAGCTTTTTATATCCTTTATCATTCCAGCTATCTGACCAGACATAACTGAGCCATTATCAATATCTCCATCCACTACTGCAAGTCTTAATTTGCCTGCACCGGCAGCTTCGAGTTCCTCTACAGACGCTCCGTTTTTTTCCATTTCCAGAAACTCGCGGGTAAACTGATTCTTTATTACCCTTACAGGGTGACCAGTAGTTCTTCCTGTTACGATTGCATCCCTGTCCTTTGCATTTATCAGGGCATCCTTGTAGCTTGAGTGGACCTTTGCTTCAGTTGAACACACAAATCTTGTTCCAACCTGTACTCCCTCGGCACCAAGCGCAAGGGCGGCAATAAAGCCTCTCCCATCGGCGATCCCACCTGCTGCAATCACCGGAAGATCAACAACATCACATACCTGTGGTACAAGAGCCATGGTTGTAAGCTCCCCTATATGACCTCCAGCCTCAGTTCCCTCAACTATCAAAGCATCTACTCCTTGTTTTTCAAGCCTTTTTGCAAGAGCCACAGAGGGTACTACAGGTATGACCTTGATCCCCTTTTCCCTGAATCGATCAAGGTATTTCCCAGGATTTCCTGCTCCGGTGGTTACTACGGGAACCCCCTCCTGACAAACTATGTCCACAACATCTTCAACAAATGGTGAAAGAAGCATAATATTGACACCAAAGGGTTTATCGGTTTTTTTCTTTAGTGCCCTAATTTCATTCCTTACAAAATCTCCAGGGGCATTTCCGGCTGCAATAATACCAAGGCCTCCAGCCTCAGATACTGCTGCTGCAAGTTCATGAGTAGCTACCCATGCCATGCCGCCCTGTATGATAGGGTACTGAATACCTAATAACTGAGTTACTCTTGTTTTAAACATCCCTGTCCCTCCTATTCCACCGCATGACAATAGAAGCCCAGGACAATCCTGCACCAAATGCGATAAGAAGTACCACATCTCCTTCTTTGATCTTCCCTTCCCTAAGGACCTCATCAAGAGCAACAGGAATTGAAGCAGCGGACATGTTGCCGTACTTATCTAGATTTATATGTGTTTTTTCTCTTCCCAGCTGCAGCTTTTTCATAGCTGCATCGATAATCCTCATATTTGCCTGGTGGGGTATAAGAAAATCTAGCTGGTCCTGAGTCAGTCCCGCCTCTTCCAGAACTCTCATAGACGATTTCTCCATTACCCTTACCGCAAATTTGAAGACCTCTTTGCCATCCATTTTTATTGTGTGAAGCTTGTTTTCAACTGTTTCTGCAGTTGCCGGATACCTCGAGCCGCCTGCAGGCAATATCAAAACGTCTCCGTTGAGACCATCTGACCCAAGCTCTGAAGCTAAAATTCCAAAACTTTCGTCACATGATTCCAATACACACGCTCCTGCACCGTCTCCAAATAATACACAGGTGTTTCTGTCAGTCCAGTCCACTATTTTTGAGAGTGTTTCAGCACCGATAACCAAAACCTTTTTGTACATCCCAGAACTAATAAAGTTCGCTCCGGTAACCATGCCGTAGATGAATCCCGAACAGCCTACGCTTAAGTCAAATGCTGCTGCCTTAGATGCTCCAAGGCTTTTTTGCACAAGAGCGGCTGTCGATGGAAACGCATGGTCAGGTGTAGCAGTAGCAACGATTATCAGATCCAGTTCATCCGCATCTATCCCTGCATCCTTTAAAGCAAGCTCTGCTGCCTTAACCGCAAGATCAGATGTCGCAACTTTCTCGTCAGCCACTCTTCTCTCCCTGATACCGGTTCGGGTTACTATCCAATCATCACTCGTTTCCACAAGTTTTGAAATGTCATCATTGGTTACGACCCTTTCCGGTACATAGCTTCCAAGACCGGTTATACCAACCGATATTTTTTTCAATTGTCCACCTCCTGATTGACTGCATCGTCTTTTATAAAGACAACACCTCCACTAATTAATAGTTTGCAAAAATCATCAATTTAAATTATTATTGAGTTTAGGTGAATGCAAACTTAAGGATAGTATAAAGCATATCGAAGGCTTTGGCAATATTTTTCTGGCCAATTGGCCTGTTACAGGAGGTTATAGGATGAAGGTATACGGGATAAAGGATATAATGGAAATCATCCCTCACAGATACCCTTTTCTTTTTATTGATAGGGTTGAAGTCAGTGAAGAGGCTCTTAAGGGCACCGGCTTTAAAAATGTAACTGTGAATGAAAACTACTTTACTGGACACTTCCCGAATAATCCTGTCATGCCTGGTGTCATCATAATAGAGACAATGGCACAGGCAGGAGCGGTGATTCTTTTGTCCCAGGAGCAATTCAAGGGTAAGACTGCCTATTTTGCAGGGATAAACAAATTCAGATTCAAGAGAAAGGTAGTACCAGGTGATTGCTTAAGGATCGAGGTGGAGATTACAAGAGTTCGGGGCGGAATAGGAATTGGAGAGGGAAAGGCTTTCGTAGGTGAAGAGCTTGCAGCTGAGGGAGAATTCATGTTCGCGATCGAAAACTGATGGAGGGATCGATAATGGATAAATTAAGAATTGGCAACAAGCTTGCCAGAGTACCGATAATCCAGGGTGGTATGGGAGTGGGAGTTTCTCTCTCGGGGCTTGCATCTGCAGTTGCCAATCAAGGTGGTATCGGAACAATTTCAGGAGTCCAGATAGGATTCAGGGAGCCTGATTTCACAACGAATACTAATGAGGCAAATATAAGAGGATTAAAGAAGGAAATAAGGTTAGCGCGTGAAAAGAGTCCGGACGGAATTCTTGCAGTCAACCTTATGGTTGCAATCGATAACTATAGGGAAATGGTCAAAGCAGCAGTTGAAGAAGGAATTGACTTGATAATTTCTGGAGCCGGTTTACCAAGTGAGCTTCCTGAGCTTGTGGAGGGCAGTGATACAAAAATCGCACCCATCATATCCTCCGGTAAGGCGGCTGCAGTAATTACCAAGTTATGGACTAAGAGACACAACTATTTGCCTGATCTTATTGTAGTTGAAGGTCCAATGGCTGGAGGGCACCTTGGATTTTCTGAGGAGGTTTTGCAAAGCGGCAAGCTCCCTGATATTCGCGATCTGGTCAAAGAAGTCAGAGAAGCGATCAGACCCTACGAGGATACCTACAACAAAAAGATCCCTGTTGCTGCCGCGGGAGGTATATATTATAGTGAGGAAATCAGGGAGCTTCTCCAGATAGGTGCAGATGCTGTTCAAATTGGCAGCCGTTTCGTTGCTACCCAGGAGTGTGATGCACATATAAGCTTCAAGGAGGCTTATGTCCAGAGCAAAAATGAAGATATTGGCTATGTCAAAAGCCCGGTCGGAATGCCTGGCCAGGCAATCCTAAATGATTTTATAAGAAGGGTATCCCTGGAGAGAGAAAAGGTGACAAAATGCTACAACTGTCTCACGCCCTGCAATCCAGCCACTACCCAATATTGCATAACAAGTGCGCTCATAAGATCTGTAACCGGCGATGTGGACAATGGGCTGGTATTCATAGGAAAAAGAGGTTATCTGATCGACAGGATAACTACCGTAAAAGAGTTGATTGAAGAGCTTACACAAAGCTTGACGCTGGACTGATAGTCCAGCGTCTTTATTTATACGTTTGCAGTTTCTCTTACGGCTTTTGCTCCTCTTTCAAGAGCTTCCTTATTGATCGGAAGCAAATGAGCTTTGGATTCGCCAAAAACCTTCCCAAATGCTTTTTCTATTGACTCAAAGCTTACTACATTGGTTTTTTCAAGTACGGCTCCAAGCATTACCATGTTTGCAATCCTTGGGTTTCCAAGTTCGTTGGCAATATCGTTGGCGGGGACATAGTATACCTCAATGTCGTCTCTTGTCGATTTTCTTGATATTAATGAAGAATTTATAAATAGTCTGCCGCCTGCCTCGACACTATCTTCAAATTTTTCTAAAGAAGGCAGGTTGAGAACAATTACTGAAGATGCTTCGACTACTACAGGAGAGCCCACTGGGTCAGTTGATACTGTAACGTTGCAGTTTGCAGTTCCACCTCTCATTTCTGGACCGTATGATGGAAGCCAGGATACATTTTTGTTTTCGATCATCCCTGAGTATGTTAAAAGCTGGCCCATCGCCATTACGCCCTGTCCTCCAAAGCCGGCGATTATCAATCTCTCATCCATATCTATTTAACCTCCTCTGGCTTTTTAAAGTTCCCCAATGGATAATATGGTATCATGTTGTCACCAAGCCATTTCATTGCTTCAACAGGAGTAAGACCCCAGTTAGTAGGGCATGTTGAAAGAACTTCTACTATACCAAAGCCCTTGCCTTCCAGTTGGACCTTGAAGCACTCCAGTATTGCTTTCTTGGCTTTCCTAATGTTAGCTGGCGTATTTACTGCAACCCTCTCAACAAATACAGCACCGTCGATTGTGGCCAACATCTCTGACATCCTTATAGGTCTTCCAGCTGTAGCTTCATCTCTGCCGTATGGCGCCGTAGTCGCCTTCTGACCTACGAGTGTTGTAGGAGCCATCTGTCCACCTGTCATTCCATAGATCGCATTATTGACGAATACAGTAGAGAACTTCTCTCCTCTATGAGCGGCATGTACGATTTCTGCGGTTCCAATAGCAGCCAGGTCACCGTCTCCCTGGTAAGTGAAAACAAAATTGTTTGGGTGAACTCTCTTGATCCCAGTTGCTACAGCTGGAGCACGCCCATGAGCAGCCTCATGCATGTCACAATTAAAGTAGTTATAAGCTAAAACCGAGCATCCTACCGGAGCAACTCCAATGGCATTTTCAAGAACTCCCAGTTCAACCATTGCTTCAGCAACCAATCTGTGGATAACACCATGGGTACACCCTGGACAATAATGGAAGGTCTTGTCAGTCAACCCCTTAGTCTTTTCAAATATGACAGTCATTATTTGTCACCTCCAAGAATTTCCTTAACCTTATTGGCTATTTCCTCTGGAGTTGGTACCATTCCACCTGATCGTCCGTGATAATAGGTTGGCATGGAGCCGTTAAGTGATAGCCTTACATCATCGATCATTTGCCCACCAGCACTCATCTCAACTGTCAAAACTCCCTTACATGCCGGATTTATCTTCTCAAAAGCCTCATTTGGAAATGGATAAAGGCTTATTGGTCTTATCATACCTATCTTGTAGCCTTCCTTCTCAAGCTTGCTTATTGCAGTTTTTGCAATTCTCGAAGTTGTCCCATAAGCGCTTATTACAAGGTCTGCATCCTCTATGTTATAGGTTTCAACTCTCTTCTCATTCTCTCTTATCCTTGCAAATTTAGCCTGAAGATTGTGATTGTGTTTTTCCAGAAGCTCTGCTTCAAGGAATAGTGAATTAATTATGTTTGGTTTTCTTTTGCCGCCTGTGCCTACTGTAGCCCAATCCTTTACAGGCAGGTTTTTCTCCGGTCTTTCCTTAAATTCTACTGGCTCCATCATCTGGCCGATCATGCCATCGCCAAGTATCATTACAGGAGTCCTGTACAGGTCGGCCAGATCAAATCCATCAATGATCAGGTCAACAAGCTCCTGTACATTGGCAGGTGCGAGAACTATCAGTCTATAGTCTCCATTGCCTCCGCCTCTGGTCGCAAGGAAATAATCACCCTGGGCAGCCTGGATCGATCCTAATCCTGGACCTCCTCTTGCCATATCAACAATTATACATGGCAGCTCGGCTCCTGCAAGATAGGATATACCTTCCTGCTTAAGAGCAATACCGGGGCTGGATGATGAAGTCATAACCCTTGCTCCTGAACCTGACGCTCCGTATACCATATTTATAGCAGCAACCTCTGATTCAGCCTGAACGAACACTCCACCTATCTTGGGGAGCTCTCTTGATAAATACTCGGGGACCTCGCTCTGAGGAGTTATTGGATATCCAAAGAAGTACTTGCATCCAGCAGCTATCGCAGCAGCTCCTACCGCCTCGTTCCCCTTCATGAGAACCTTAGTCATATGTAACCCTCCTTTAAAGTCTTTCCACTGTTATAACCAAATCCGGGCAAACTGTTGCACAATTAGTGCATGCGATACATTTATCCATTTCCTCGATAGCGGCCGGATAATACCCTTTCTTATTTATCCTGCCAGTGTCAAGTGAAATAATATTGACTGGACATACAGATACACAAAGACCGCAGCCCTTGCACAGGTCCTCATCGAAAGTCACGTTGCCTTTGACCTTTGCCATAATCTTATTCCTCCTTTTTCTTATATCATCCATTCTTCCCGCATATAAAGCTGGATTGGGAAGACATTGGTTTTTACCTCATCCGGCAGTTCTTCAGCAAGCCCTTCAAGACAAGAATTATATCTGAGTGGAATACCTGTTGCCTCTGAAACCTTTACCGCCAGATCATAACCTCTTATAACATCCTCAGCAGATGTTGCCTTGAGCATATGAGTATTATTAACTATACCAGTAACCTTTGCTCTTGCTGTTGCTTCGATCTTTGCAATATACTCCATTGCTTTCTCTACAGACTGAGTCTCAGGTCTGTTGGCATTCAGAACGAAGAACATATCATACTCTCCATCCCTGAGAATGGGAAAGTACCTCCCCAATGCTCTTGCCCCTGCAGGATCACCACCAACGTCAAGAATTGCATCGTAGCTTTTATCCTGAAGAGGGGTTGCAGCTTCACCGGAAATTGCCGGTACATCGAGTGCATTGCCCTCAAGGTTGCTTCCTACAACCTTGATCCCGTGTTCTGCAAGAAGGGCAGTCTTTTCCCTGGATCTGAAGTAAGGGTTGATTACATCGAGATCCACAAGACCTACCTTCCTCCCCATCTTAGCAAGCTTTACTGCATAATTTACACTGAATTCTGTCTTCCCGCTGCCATAATGTCCTATGACTATTCTTATTCTCTTGTCGTTATTCATCAGGTTCTCCTAACTATATACCTTAGACTCCTCCTCACCGGAAAGCACTCTCTGTCCTCCCTCTGCAAGAGCTTTGAGCTCATCTTCACCAGGGTAAACAGTAACACCGGCAATATAACCTATCATTTCCTCTAACCAGCCTACAAACATTTTATCGTAAGCGATACCTCCAGTTATTATAATCTGGTCCACATCGCCTTTAAGAACTGCTGAGGACGCTCCGATCTCCTTAGCCACCTGATATGCCATAGCTTTATATACCAGCTCAGCATATTCGTCGCCTTCATTTATTCTCCTGACGACCTCGCGTGCATCATTGGTTCCAAGGTAGGATACTATACCCCCGTTTCCAACGATCATCTTCTGGAGCTCACTCTTTGTATATTTACCTGAGAAGCATAGCTCAACCAGATCCCATATTGGAAGCCCTCCAGCTCTTTCAGGTGAGAATGGCCCTTCTCCGTTTAATGCGTTGGGAACGTCTATTACTCTGCCTTTTTTGTGTGCACCAACGGATATCCCACCTCCAAGGTGAACTACAATAAGGTTTAGATCCTCATATCTCTTGCCAAGGGAAAGTGCATATCTTCTTGCAACTGCCTTTTGATTCAATGCGTGGAATATACTTATCCTCTCAATTCCCTTGAGGCCTGAAATCCTTGCCATTTCCTGGAGTTCATCAACTACGACAGGGTCGACTATGAATGCTCTTGATCCAATCTCCTTGGCTATCTCGTTGGCAATCAGTCCACCCAGGTTGGAGGCATGCATGCCCCGAGTCGAACTCCTCAGATCTTTAAGCATTTCCTCATTTACCTCATAGGTTCCTCCTTCTATTGGCTTCAGGAGACCGCCTCTGCCTACCACTGCGGAAATCGTTTTCTTATCGATTTTATTCTCCCTTAAGGAATTTAGAATGATTTCCTTCCTGAATTCCAACTGCTGGATCACATCTCCGTACTTTGAAAGCTCTTCTACATCATGTCTCAAGGTTTCCTCAAATACCATGATATTGCCGTCATAAACTGCAATTTTTGTGGAGGTGCTTCCTGGATTGATTATCAGCATCCTGTAATTTTTCATACACATCTCTCCCTATGCCATCAAGGTGGCCAATACTATTGAATTGAGCTTAGCTTCCTCACTGTCAGCCCTGGAGGTCAAAACTATCGGCTTGCTGGTACCAACGATCAAACCCGCTGATTTTGCATTTCCAAGGAAGCTCAGTGATTTGTAAAGTATATTGCCTGCCTCTATGTCAGGGGCAAGAAGTATATCCGCATCTCCTGCAACCTCGCTGTCAATTCCCTTTATCCTCGCAGACTCCTTGCTTACGGCATTATCAAGAGCAAGTGGTCCGTCGACGATACAGCCTTTGATCTCTCCCGACTTATTCATATCTGCCAATGCTTTCGCATGAACAGTTGCCTCCATCTTTTCACTTACCTTTTCCTTAGCCGCCAGGACAGCAACCTTGGGCTCAGCAATATCAAGTGCATGGGCTAGTTGAACAGCGTTTTCTATTATCTGTTTCTTTTGGGTAAGATCAGGGGCAATTATCATTGCAGCATCAGTAACTATGAATACCTTGTGGTAGGTCGGTACGTCGAAGACTGCAACGTGGCTGATGACATTACCTGTCCTCAGACCAATTTCAGGGTCAAGCACCTGCTTCATGATAACCGAGGTATCGATCAGACCCTTCATAAGAACATGTGCTTCGCCGCTGCTTACAAGGCTTGTCGCCTTTCTTGCTGCAAGCGTTCCATCCTTTTCATCAATGATCTCGATCCCATTAAGGTCAAAGCCAATATCACTGGCTATTTTCTCTATACTATCCTTATCGCCAACCAGAACCGGAATAGCTATTCCTTTTTCATAGGCTTCCTTTACCGCTCCCAAAACGTCCTCATCCTGAGCTACAGCGACAGCTACCTTCTTAGGCCCTTTTTCAAGGGCAAGCTTGAACAGGCTTTCGAAATTTTTCGCCATTATTTCACCTCATTCTCATAAATCTTATATTCTTCCTCTCCATCCAAAACTCTTCTTGCTCCCTGATTAAGTGCAATCATTTCATCCTCTCCCGGATAAACTGTCACTGGAGCTATGAAAGAAACCATTTCAGAGATCATATCAACTAAATATGCCGAGTAAGCAAGGCCTCCGGTAAGTATTACTGTTGAAACCTTACCTTTAAGGACTGGTCCGCAGGCTCCTATCTCTTTCCCTATTTGATACGCCATTGCATCGTATATCAGCCTGGCATATTCATCTCCATCCTCTATTCTTTTTACGACCTCTCTGCCATCGAAGGTTCCAAGGTAGGAAACCAATCCTCCTTTTCCAACGAGCATCTTCTTGATCTGACCTTCGGTGTAATCACCTGAATAGCACATATCTATTACATCCCAGACAGGAAGACCTCCTGCCCTTTCAGGAGAAAATGGGCCCATATTATTTGCGTTATTGGCATCCACTATTTTCCCATTCTTTATTGGAGATACAGAAATTCCGCCTCCCATATGTGCAACTATAAGGTTCAACTCATCCAAGGGAATGTCTTTTTCCCTGGAATATCTGTGACAAACAGCCTTGATGTTCAGTGCGTGCACAAGACTTTTTCTCGGGATTTCCTTTAGTCCTGACAGCCTGGCCACATCTTCAAATTCATCAACTGCCACAGGATCGGCGATAAATGAGGGTATACCAGTCTGGTCAGCTATCCCCCTGGCAAGAAGTCCTCC
>DAIPJA010000244.1:0-2395 GCA_036770525.1 Gudongella sp.
AAAGAAGTCTGCCTCCTCAGCTATCCTGATCCTGTCTTCAAGTGTCCCGTCCTTCAGCGTTATAAGTTCGAAGTTTTCAGGGAATTGACTCCTGATCACCTCATATACATCCTCTGTTGCCAAATCAAAGCTGGCTATCTTATATTTCTTCATCTTATCGCCTCTTAAATTACCAAAGCTTTTCTAAGTATCTCATCGATTGCAGCCTTGGCATCCTCTTTCAGCGGAAGCAATGGATTTCTTACTGCTCCTCCAACAAACCCAAGTTTGTCACAAACATATTTCAATCCGGCAATTCCATAAGTTGCAGTTACTGCTGAATTGACTGGGAACATCCTCTGGTAAATATCCCTTGCTTCTTTCCAATCTCCGGAATCAAACATTTCCTGGACTTTAACACATTCATTCGGATTTGAGTTTGCAAGAGCAAGAATCGCTCCCTCTACTCCAAGTGTCAATGCCGGGAACCATGCTGACGCGGTACCGACAAGGAGATTGAAATCCTCCGGTACGATCCTCTTCCAGGTTGCCATCTGAGGAATATCTCCAGTGCTGTCTTTCATGCCTATTATATTGGGGTGTTTTGACAAAACAGCTACTGCGTCTGCTTTTATATTTATATGTGTGAATTTAGGTACGTTATATATCAATATAGGGATGTCACTGTTATCGGCCAACTGAGTGAAAAAGTTTATCATAGCTTCACTTGTCATGTTTGCATTATAATAACTTGGAGTAAGTACCAAAGCGGCATCACAGCCCAGCTTCGCAGCTTTATTAGTTAATGTGATAGTTTCTCTTAGCGACTCCATTCCACTGCCAACAAGGAGGTTCTTTCCCGGTTTTCTAGTGCTTGCAGCTATCTTGATAAGCTCGAGTTTTTCTTCCTCATTGAGGTATGCAGTCTCGCTGTTTGATCCAAGTACCAGGTAACCTGACATACCTGTATCATTCCACTTTTCCATATTTGAAGCAAATCCGTTGTAATCTACATCCCCATTCCCCTTGAATGGAGTTATCATTGGAGGCATAACACCTCTAAGTTTGAGTTTACTCATTACTTGGCCTCCTTTATGATTTCACAGCCTTTTTCACTCAATGCTGCATCGACCCAGCTTCTATCCATACCAATGCCCTTGCTTAAGTTGTCCAATATGACCTCTTCGTTTTTATTGAACTTTTTGACCTTCTCAATCAATTCCTCTGCATATTCAGGTCTTATAAATATGATTCCGTCATCATCCCCAACTACAATATCTCCAGGAAAAACAACCTGACCTCCAATTGCCACTGGTACATTGATCTCCCCAGGACCATTCTTATAAGGACCATTGGGGTTTACTCCCTTAGCAAAAACAGGAAAATCCATCTGTCTTGTAGCCTCAGCATCTCTGATAGCACCGTCTATTACAAATCCGGCTATGCCCTTCATGATTGCATAGTTCATCATGATCTCACCGCACAATGATCTGTCGACGAATCCTCCTCCGGCAACTACTACTATGTCGCCTTCCTTGGCCATGTCCAACGCTTTATGAAACATTAGATTATCACCATAGGGCGCCTTTACTGTGAATGCTGTTCCCAAGAGCTTTGCTTTATTGAATGGCTTTATTGAAGCGTCTACACAAGCTATCCTGCCCATGTTATCATCGATATTTGCAACAGGCAGCTCTCGGAAGGCTTCGATCAACTCTTTGTCAGGTCTATCTATGTTCTCTATTATCCTGAATCCTAAATTTGCCATACTTATATCCTCCCTATTTTCTCAATACATCCCCATTTGCTACGTTTCTCTCTATTATCATATTCTCTGTCAAAGCCTGCACCATCAGCATCGCTGCTGTACTATGCTGGTTTTCCAGAGATTCTTCACCATAAAATGCTGAGTGAGGAGTTAATACTACATTATCCATCTTCAGTAATGGATTGTCTTTGCTAATTGGCTCCTGCTCAAAAACATCCAAACCTGCAAAACGGATTTCCCCTGTTTCAAGAGCTTCAATCAGTGCTTTTTCATCTATCAACGGCCCTCGTGCTATATTTATTATCATGGCCGTGTTCTTCATTTTCTTAAATGCTTCCTTATTAAAAATATGATAAGTTTCATTGTTCAAAGGAGCATTTACCGAAACTATATCTGATACACTAAGCATTTCGTCAAACGAGACCCTCTCCACTCCGTATTCAGAGCAAATCTCTTCACTTACATATGGATCATTGGTCACTACCCTGCTTTTAAAACCTTTTCCAAATATCTCGGCCAGAGGCTTCGCCGATCCTCCAAAACCATACAACCCAAGAGTCATGCCTGATAATCTTTTAGGTGTTACACCTTTTGCTTTTGGCCATTCACCTTTTCTAATCCTTGAATCGTAATAATTCACATTTCTTA